>CAYRXG010000008.1:0-22361 GCA_964428285.1 uncultured Clavibacter sp. | reverse complement strand
AGAGTTTATCGGGTTTCTAACTACTCTTCTCGTTCTGCTTCCAGACGAATATGGCACAGCCCACCAAAATCAAGATTAATCCTGGAATTGTTCCAAGTGGAGGTAATTGACCTAACCACCAGAATGCCAAAATTGCACTAACTGGAACTTCGAAAAAGACAACAATCGAAGCTATGGCAGGAGAAAGTGTTTTTAAGGTAAAGCTCAAAATAGTGTGACCCAATATTTGTGCTCCGATTATTAGTGAAATCAAATAGAGCCACTCAATTCTGGGATAACCAATTAGCTTGGTATTCGTTAGAAGTGCTACAAGAATTGAAACAATCGCACATGTTAAATAAACTATTGAGGTGTAAGTAGCTGTTGACATAACTTCTCTAGTGCGAGCTCCGATAATTACATAAACCGCTGCAACTGCTGCACATCCAATGGCTGCAAGATCTCCTAAAAATGCTCTTGTTGAAATTTGAAAATCAACACCCGTTATTACAAGTACTCCTGCAAATGCGACAATCATTCCAATCCAAACTCGTCGCGGAATATGTCCTCCGAGAAGTCGCACAAAATACGCGGCAAATATTGGCTGAAGTGCAGTTAAAGCTGTTCCGGTTGCAACTGATGTCAATCTCATAGCCAAGAAGAATCCAAAGAAATGAGCCGCTAGCGCGGTGCCCGATACCACCGCGAGGAGAATTCCTTTACGAGTATTTGAATCTTTCCAGTCCAATTTCTTATCAGCCCATGGAAGCACGAGCAAAAAGCCACCGAGATTTCGCCAGAAAATCAAAGCGACTATTGGCATCGACCCAAGAGCAATAACTGGACCTGATGTTCCAATTCCGATTACTACGAGAGTAAGTAATCCAAGCTCTCGCCTCGATGGCATTTTTGCATGATCTCTATCGCGCACGGCGCAAACGTACTATCCGATAGCCTTCTCCCATGGAGGTGCCTGATGCGCAAAGAACAATTATCAAAAATATTTCTCGCAAAGCTTGCGGGCACTCCCGTATTTGATCCCAACGGAGATCGAGTAGGAAAAGTCCGTGATGCGGTAGCAACTGAACCTGCAAAGAGTTCAAATCCCAGAATTATTGGCTTTGTAGTAGAAGTTCCACAACGTCGAAGAATCCTAATTCCAGCAACTCGTGTGACGTCAATTGAAGATGGCGGCTTGATTACAACGGGTGCCTTAAACATTAGACGTTACCAAGCGCGACATGGAGAAATCGCTTTACTAGAAGAGCTACTGGATCGTGAGATTCAATTACGTAATTCTGGCGAGGCAGTTATTGTTGAAGATTTGGGTATGGAGCTAACGAATATTGGTGACTGGAGATTAACGCTGGCGCATGTCAAGAAACGTGAAAAAGGTTGGCGCCGAAATACTTTTACAACGGTTCCTTGGTCGGAAGTTGAATATGAATCTCGGATTGTGGCACCCATCATTAACTCTGGAGAAGAGATGAATGACTTGACTGCCCAGGAAGTAGCCGCCGCCCTAAGCGAATTAGAAATTGAGGAGCAAACCGAGGTAGCAGCGAGCCTTGATGATGACAAACTTGCTGATGTTCTTGAAGAAATGGATGATGCAGATCGAGTCGCGCTCGTGACAAATTTGGAGGAAGAGCGCATTGCAGATGTTCTTGGAGAAATGGCTCCGGATGATGCAGCAGATGTTCTTAAAGAAGTTGGCAGCGAAACCGCTGAAGAACTATTGAATCTAATGGAAGAAACTGATGCCGAAGATGTTCGGCGTCTTATGACATATGAAGATTATTCTGCTGGCGGCATGATGACGACTGATCCAGTAATTCTTGATGCGGATGCAACTGTCGCTGACGCGCTTGCTGCCGTACGACGCAAAGAGTTAGCCCCTGCACTAGCGGCACAAGTTTTTATCTGTCGATCACCTTTAGAAACCCCAACTGGGCGGCTACTAGGAATAGTTCACGTACAAAGACTCTTACGTGAACCTCCGGCGTTGAATCTTGGACTAATTGTTGATTCCGCAGCGACAATATCGCCAGATACCCCGCTCAATGAAGTTGTAAAACAGCTTGCTAATTACAACTTAATTGCAATCCCAGTTGTGGATGAAAATGAGAGATTACTTGGCGCTGTAACTGTTGATGACGTTCTAGATCATCTACTTCCAGAAAACTGGCGAAATAAGGAAAAGGGAGGAGTTCGCTCATGAAAGATATTTCGAGATTATCAATTCCTCGTGAATCCCGACGTACTATCAGGCCAAATTACGATCCTGAAACTTTTGGCAGACTTTCCGAGAGATTTGCACGTTTCATCGGCACTGCTCGTTTCTTGGTTTATATGACCATATTTGTCTTTTTCTGGGTAACCTGGAACTTTTTGGGACCTGTTGAGTTTAGATTTGATGAGTATCCATTTATATTCTTAACTTTATTGCTCTCTTTGCAAGCTTCATATGCGGCGCCGCTTATCTTGTTAGCGCAGAATCGACAGGCTGATCGCGACCGAGTTACTTCTCAAGATGATCGAAGTCGAGATGAACGAAATCTTGCGGTGACTGAGTACATGGTTCGTGAATTGGCTGCAATGCGAAACGATTTACTTGAAGAGATAAAGACTTTAAAGAATCAATCAGGTACTAAGCCCTAAACGGACTCCTACCAGAGATTTCTTTCGCACTAAAAGCAGATCAATAACTTTCGCTATCTCTTTTGCCGCCGGTGATTCTGGCGCTTCATGCACTACCGGTCGGCCAGCATCACCACCCTCTCGAAGTGAAACATCAAATGGAATCTTTCCAAGTAACGGAACATCTGCTCCGACTAGATTTGAAAGTCTCTTAGCAGTCTCTTCGCCACCGCCTTCGCCAAATAAAGAAATTACTCTTCCCGAATCTTCATAAGGAGACATATTTTCAATCACGCCAATTAGTTGCTGTTTGAGTTGATGCGCGATGCGCCCGGCTCGCTCTGCGACCTCAGCAGCTGCAACCTGAGGAGTAGTCACAACAATAATCTCCGAATTTGGAATCAATTGACCAAGCGATATCGCGATATCACCGGTTCCTGGCGGCAAATCCAGAAGCAAGAAATCTAGATCTCCCCAATAAGCATCACTAAGGAGTTGTTCCAAAACTCGATGGAGCAGCGGACCACGATAAGCAACCGGATCTGCTCTATCTGGTTTAAACATCTCGATGGAAACTGTTTTTACGCCAAATGACTCGATTGGAATAAAGGTCTGATCTATCGCAGTTGGGCGTTTGCCTTCAACACCGAGAGCGCGAGGAATTGAGTGACCATATACATCGCTATCGAGTAATCCAACTTTGAAGCCGCGCATCGCAAGTGCGACTGCAAGATTTACTGTAACGCTGCTTTTTCCTACACCACCTTTACCGGATGCAATTCCAATAACACGAGTCAGTGAATCAGGTTGTGCAAAAGGAATAAATTTCTCACGTCCGCCGCGTATCAATTTCTTAACAAAGTCTCGTTGCTCATCATTCATTACTCCGAATTGAATTTCCACGTTTTCGACTTGTGGAACCTTAAAGGCTGCTGCCGTTACATCTTTTGTAAGTCGGTCACGCATCGGGCAGCCTGAAATTGTGAGCAGTATAGAAATTTTGGCAGTCCCAGCAGAAAATTCAATCTGCTCTACCATTCGCAATTCCGTGATTGGTCGATGAAGTTCAGGATCTGAAACTGTTGCTAGTTGTGACTCTATTTTCTTAATAATTTCCGAACTCATAGTAAATCCGGATCTATTTTTGCAACATCCTTCAATTCATTGGTGCGCTTTCTGACTTCAGCAATCGCAGGCTTTGTATCCTCAAGCGCATCTCCAAGAACTTTCTTGGCCAGCTTCTTAGGAGTTAAATCGGCAACATTTAGATCTTCGAAACCAGGGCCTAAGTTCTTTTTTAATTCTGTAGAAGCGTCTGAAGTGAAATTGCGAATCTTATGAATAATTCTGGCGAAATCTTTGGCAGCGCCAGGTAGCTTGTCGGGACCAACTAGAAACAAACCAAGAACTACTAGACCGAGAAATTCACCGACTCCGACTCCGAACATACGTTAATCCTAAATCTTCACTAAATCTTTGTCGCAACTAGTACGCCGTCGCCAACCGGAAGAAGCATTGGAAGCCAAGTCTCTCGAGCTTCTCTGATCAATTTGATTGAATCGCGATATGCAATTGTCTCTTCATCGCGTTGAGTGGGGTCAGCAACTTTTCCACCTATGAGCGCTCTATCAATAATCAGTATTCCGCCAGGACGAAGGGATCGATATGCGTTATCAACGCTCTCAATTAAATCTCTGCTTTTTCTTAAGATAAATATGTCGTAAAGACTATCGGCCAACTTGCCCACGATCTCTCCGCTATTTCCAGTTATTAAACGGTATCTAGCGGGGGCAATACCAGCCTCATCAAAAGCAAGCTTTGCTAATTTGGCATTTTCTACTTCATCATCGATTGATGTAAACAAACCTTTATCAATCATTGATGGAATTATCCAAAGTCCACTGACGCCAGAACCAGTACCTACTTCAACAATCGAAGTTGCGCCAACTAAATGAGTTAAATATCGAAGTAAAGAGCCAACTGCAGGCGTGGTGTCATATGTTCCAATCTCTTCGCCGCGATGCCTTGCACGTTGGATAAATTCGCTTTCAGCGATGTAATTGTTGGCATAGGCGCGCATATCTCCGCGATCTGAAAAAGCAGAATTCATAATTGAGCCAACCATTTTGTAAGTAATCGAACACCATAACCTGTACCGCCCTTCGGATTCTCTCCGGCATCGGCATCAGAGCGAGCCGGCCCTGCAATATCTAGATGGAGCCAACGACGATCGCCTACAAATTTCTCTAGGAAAAGGGCGGCAGTTACTGAACCGGCTTGAAAATCATATTTATCTGCGGTGTGGTTGTAATCTGCGATATCGCTTTCAAGGGCTATTTGATAATCATCAATTAGTGGCATCTGCCAAGTTCGATCGCCTATGTACTCCCCGATTTCATAAAGTTTCTTGGCTAAATCGTTATCACGAGTGTACATAGCGGCAAAGTGGCGACTTAGTCCCAAAGTTGCAGCTCCGGTCAAGGTTGCAACATCAATTAAATAATCTGGATTCAAATTCTCATCTGCATATGCCAGACCATCTGCGAGAACCAATCTGCCTTCTGCATCAGTATTTATTACTTCAACAGTGGTGCCTCCGTAATGCTTGATTACATCCGAAGGTCGTTGCGAAGTGCCAGATAGTGCATTTTCTGCCAACATCAATAAACCAGTAACGTTAACTTTCAGTCCAAGTTTTGCGACAGCCACGATTGTCAATAAGACAGTTGCAGCTCCAGCCATATCGCTTTTCATCGCAGTCATCATGTCGTATGGTCGTTTTAGAGAAACGCCACCCGTATCAAAAGTGATGCCTTTCCCGACGAGTACAACATGAGGAGTTTGCTTCGTTGATGCCTTGGAGCGATAGGAAATTTCTACAAAATGTGGTGGATTTTTCTTGCTTGAATTTCCAACAGCTCTAAGGCCACCAAATTCAGAAATTGCTTTACCGCTCTTTACTTTTACGTTTAATCCTGATCCTTTTGCTAACTTCTTGGCCTGATTAGCCATCCATTCAGGTGACTTTATATTTGAAGGAGTGTGAATCAAATCTCGTGCTAACCAAGTCGATTCAGTTAAGACTTTAATCTCAGATAACGAATCTTTGTGATCTGCAGACATCTGAAAAGTTGGTAGCTCAGTTTTAGGTGCAGTTTTTAGATTCCACGTGTAAGTAGATAAAAGCATAGAAGTAAAATGAATAATTGCTTCAGATGATGATTTAGGTACTAACGAGAGAAGAGTGCTGCTACTTCCTTTAACTTTTCTCCCTAATGTGGCACCGATTTTTCGCAGATCAATATCTTTACGCTCACCAACGCCTACTAAATAAATTCTTTTCAACTTAGACTCACCGCGAATTACTATTTCGAAAAATTCTCCAGCTTTGCCTGACGGGGCTGGGACTGCATCCGTAAATTCTTCCTTAAATGAAAAACTAAATTCTTTCTCAAGAAATTTCTGCCAAGATTTTGATATCTCAATGGAATCTGTAAATGGAATTGCCAAGTGCGTTATATCTTTCAACGCTTCAGTAGAAGGAGTTCCGGAAATACTTCGGAATCCCAGTTTAGGAATCGATGGAATCACTTCTTAATAAGTGAGATGGCTGCGTTTAAAACGTCGGCGAGACTTCTTGCCTCTTCTTGATTTAATTCAACGACTAGGCGACCTCCGCCCTCGAGTGGAATTCGCATGACCAAACTTCTTGCCTCTTTGGTGACCTCCATTGGGCCATCGCCAGTGCGGGGTTTCATGGCTGCCATTTCGACCTCTTTCTTACTGAATTAGATCTGTGAAACAAGAGAGCGAATTATCGCGCATCTAGTCGAGAGAGGGGAAATCGAGTGTGGAGCGAAGGCGAGCGCGACCGGAAGCAAGAACTGATGCAACCGAGCGCTCGGGAACCCCAATCTTGGCTGCGATTTCACCGACCGAGAGGTTTTTGACGAAGTGCAACATCAAAATGATCCGCTCTTCCTCTGGCAAGGAGGCAATTAGCTCTGCCAACGTCGACTTCTCTTTTTCGGCCACCACCCAAGGCTACAAGGGGCGACCCAAAGAATTGAAAAGTATCAGTTGATTGAACCTGCGAATTTTCTCAAAGATAGAAATACCGCGAAGAGAATGAATGGTTTAACTATAAATAAGAACGCCTTTGGCGCAATAATTTCTTCATACCAATCAAATCGGGTCTCATCGCCAACTTCCGTCAGTTTGAATTCTCCAATGCCTTTTATGATTTTTCCATAATGATCAACTCGACAGAAATAAGGTGGCTGCCAATCGGTTACCTTCATTAAATCTAAAACTCCGAACTTTCCAATTCCAGTAAAGGCTTTAATTGTTGTTCCAATACCTGAATCATCAGGTCCAATATCTGAAGATTCAACTTTGGTTAGCGCCATCCAATTACCTTGATTACGCCAAGTTACAAGTTCGTTCCAAACTTTATTTACTG
Organism: uncultured Clavibacter sp.; assembly: GCA_964428285.1. Taxonomy (GTDB): domain Bacteria; phylum Actinomycetota; class Actinomycetes; order Nanopelagicales; family Nanopelagicaceae; genus MAG-120802. The sequence continues at coordinate 15,280 of CAYRXG010000008.1, read as the reverse complement.
GCGCTTTGATTTTTATCGTAATTCGAAATTCGTTAATCATTTTCCTGATTCCATATGATTGATAGATTCAGAAATTGTTGTGCACCAATTTACGAGTTCATGTTGACCAGGTTTGAGAAAATTCTTATCGGTAAGGTCTGCTAAAGCGATTCGAAGCGTGCCATAAATATTTTCTGGATCGAGCACTGCTATCGGTTTCTGATGGAATCCGAGGTAGCGTCCAACCCAGATTTCAAATAATTCTTCTAGAGTCCCGAGTCCTCCTGGAAGTGCGATGAATCCATCAGATAGCTCTTCAATTTTGCCCTTGCGTTCGCGCATATCTTTAACGATATGCAACTCACTTGCTTCTTCATCTTTAAACTCCACATTAAATAGCTTTTCAGGTATGACGCCAATAGTCCGACCGCCTTTAGAGCGAACTCCTTTGGCAACTTCACCCATAACTGAAATTGCACCACCGCCCCAAACAAGTTCATGTCCATTGATTGCAATTGCTTCACCAAGCGAAAAACCAAGTTGTAGCGCAGCGCTAGATACAGTTTTGGAAGAGGCGCAATAGACTGCAATTTTCACATGCGCACACTACGGCTTTCTTATATTTTTTGGGTGGTTGCCATCGCGCTTGATACCTTAAGCCCATGAGCCTTGCCTATGGTTACGGTGTAGCGACAATTGCTACTGATGGCACGGTTCTTGATACATATTTTTCGAAACTTGGATTAGGCAAACTTGCCGATAATTCTGCGCCAAATCTGACAAAGCTTGTAACTGAAGATGTGATTCGCGGAATTAAAACAGAATTAGTTGAGCGCGAAATAGAGTTGAGTAGGCCGCCAATTGACGCAGTAGATGTTTATCTTCGGCTACATCTCCTCTCTCACCGAATAATTCGGCCACACGGAGCATCTCTAGAAGGACTCTTCTCGTTACTTTCAAATGTTGTTTGGACTTCGCGCGGTCCATGCCAGGTAGCAAATTTCGACCGCGTAAGAGAAGAACTTCGGGCTCGCGATGGCTTCCTTGCGGTTTACGGCGTAGATAAGTTTCCACGGATGGTTGATTACGTAATTCCAGAAGGCGTAAGAATTGCCGATGGTGATCGAGTTCGCCTTGGAGCACATCTTGCAAGCGGTACCACTGTTATGCATGAAGGTTTTGTAAATTTCAATGCTGGAACTCTTGGCGCATCGATGGTCGAAGGTCGAATCTCTGCTGGGGTAATTGTCGGAGAAGGAAGCGATATTGGTGGCGGCGCTTCAATTATGGGAACCTTAAGTGGCGGTGGCAAAGAAGTTATCTCTATTGGAAAGAATTCACTACTAGGTGCTAATTCCGGTCTTGGAATATCCCTCGGCGATGATTGTGTTGTTGAGGCTGGAATCTATGTAACGGCCGGTTCAAAAATTACCCTTCCAGATGGAAAGATCGTTAAGGCCCGAGAGTTATCCGGAGCTAATAATCTACTTTTTCGTCGCAATTCAACGACTGGTGCGTTGGAAGCAATTCAACGTAACGGCGACTGGGGCGGTTTAAATTCAGTGCTTCACAAGAATTAAATACTTCCAGCAATATATTCGTAATATGGCAATTGTAGTTTCTTTGGTAAGACGACTTGAAATTCCGTTTTATTTAATATCCAAGTAGATGGCAGCTTCACTCTTCCTCTGAATACTTCGCCAGTTAGTGTTCGTTGAGCGCCAGTTACTGAATACCCAGTTATTTGAGCGACGCTTCCAGTGGCGGTGCGAGAATCGATTGTGTATCGAATTACATCTGGAAGATTAAATGCTGTTGCCATAACTTGTTGCGTGACAGCTCTTGTCCAAGAGAAATATCGAGGGTTAATTGCAGAATTTAAGCTCCAAGGATCAGGCACGCCTTGCAGATAGGAAAATTCGGTACCCCAAACTTCTTTAATATTCTGAGTTTTTCCACCGCTAGATGAAAAATAAAATGCGTTTATCGGTTTTCCGTTGAGAGTAAGAACTAAAGAATTATCCGCATCAACAAATGTCCGGTTCACTGCATCTTTCCAGCGAATTCCGTAGATTGCTTCGCTTTCTTTAGAGAAACCAACAAAGTTCTGATCCACTGTGGTGCTGTAAATATTGCAGTCACATTCCGCACGAACTCTTGGAACTTTATTTAGCGCATAAGTTCGCGCGGCAATCGCTTGGGCTTCTAAAGCTGCTGGCGGCCAAGAAGATGGAACTTCGCCAATTCCCCACAGATATTCATCGTGCAATCTAAGAGTTGTGGTGACTGCTAAATAAGATGTAACAGCAGTAGTAACGCTCTTAAATGTCATCTGACCATATTTATAACGTCCGCTCTTATCTCCGCTCTTCATAACAACGACAGATTGGGGATCCCAACGAATCGTCCATGATTTATTTGCTGGTATCGGTGCAAATTTGGCAGTTGGCGAAGTGAGGAATGGAATTATCTGGCCAGATAAATTTGTAAAAGTTGCCGTTACAGTTCCGTCATATTGACCGAATGGTTCTGGACTTTCGGATAAGGGTATATCTCCTTGATATAAAGTGAAGCTCCCGATTGATTTCTCTAGACTTATCGTTGCATTAAGCGCCTGATTTGAAATATTTACTCTGATTAGTTGATTGTCAGGATAAGGAGTTATTTGTGTTCCGGGATAGAAATATCCCAGAATTTCAGCGGCACTTTTTCCTTCCATAGCAAGGCCGCGTGCACCGATCTGACTCATACCTACACCGTGGCCATAACCAGAACCGTTAAAAACAAATTCAGTAGGTATTTCAAAGGCGCGAGCTGGCGATTCTCCAGTTAGCAGACTGGCAAGTAAAACGGCAACCAAAAGTCGACGTACTTTTTTGCGCATACTAATTAGGGTACCTGAGCAACCTTTGATTTATCTGGAAATTAGGGTGCGAGGCGATGTGATGAAACCAAATCCCCAGCAAAAATGCATGATTATCAAAACTATCGGCAATCGAATCTTCTCGCTCCAGCCTTTTCCAAGTATTAATGAAGCAATCAAAATTGCAGATAGATAAATCATTGGAAGTAGAAAGAAAATTGGGTTTACAAATACACCAAGAGTCATTGAAATCAGTTGCGCAATTAAGTTAAGTGGCGGCGCAAGATACCTCGCATTGGCCGCTTTCTTGTGGTGACGTAGTACTGCGGAACGCCATCTTCCATATTGGAAATATTGCGAAGCGAGTGCACGCGGGTTTTTTCTCGGTCTATATGTAACTTGTAATGAAGGATCAAACCAGATCAATCCACCATTGCTTCGTAATCGATAATTTAGCTCCCAATCTTGAGCTCGAGTAAATCTTTTGTCATATCCACCAATTGCATCCAAAGCAGATCTCTTAAAAACTCCTAAATAAACGGTATCTGTGCTTCCGGCTGAACCACCCGTATGGAATCTTGCTGGTCCTACTCCAATCGGCGAGCGCATTGCCCTTGCGACGGCACGTTGAAAAGGAGTAATTCCTTCTGCAGCCATGATGCCACCGACATTAACCGCCCCAGTTTCTTGCAAAATCTTTACCGCTTTATCAATGTAATCTTTTGAAATTTCTGAATGTCCATCGACTCGCACAATAATTTCATGTTTGGTTGCCTCGATAGCTGCATTTAAACCATCCGGAGTACGACCGCTTGGATTCTTGATGACTTTAATTCGATTATCAGTGGCGCTTAAATTTTCAGCGATTTCGAAAGTGCCATCATTAGAAGGTCCAACTGCGATTGCGACTTCAATTTCGCCTTCATATCGCGAATCTAAGATCGCATTGATTGCAGATTCCAAGTGAGCAGCTTCATTGGCGACGGTCAGGATCACTGAAACTGGTGGGAGTTGATGCCCGTGGGCAGATTCACTCAGTGAATTTTGAGCATTCATAACAGCCAAACGCTATCGCTTGACTAGTCTTGCGTCGTGAAATCACCGCGCCTGATTCGATTTTTCACCATTCTTTCCATATCAATTGTGGTGATCTCAGGCGCATCATGGTTTGGATTAGGTCGAATTACCGCTGCAATTCCCAAAATAGATGTCTTTAAAGATCTCAAAGATCGTCCGGAGAAGGCATCCTCTGCTGTTAATTACTTGGTGGTTGGTTCTGATACTCGCGAAGGTTTAACAAGAGCAGAATCCAGAAGATTACGCGTGGGAACCACAAAAGTTGCTGCAGGAAAGCGTTCTGACACCATGTTGTTGATTCATATCTCAAAGAAGCGCGATAAAGCTGCAATCATTTCGATACCTAGAGATACCTTTGCATTAATCCCCGAACATAAATCAATAAGTTCAGAGAAAATTATCCCCGCTTCATATTCAAAGATAAATTCGGCTTATAACTGGGGCGGCGCACCACTCTTAATTCAAACTTTTGAAGAGATGTCTGGACTTCGCATCGATCATTACGTTGAAATAAATTTCGTTGGTTTTGTCAGAATGGTCGATGCCTTAGGTGGCGTCGAAATTTGCACCAAACGAGATATTGACGATCCGAAGAGCCATCTAGTTCTGCCTGCTGGTCGCCATGTTCTTGATGGAATTGATTCATTGAAATATGTAAGAACTCGCACCTTTGACGGTTTGGGCGATCTTGGCAGAATGAAGCGTCAACAAGAGTTTGCCGGCGCGATGTTACGAAAAGCAACCAGTGCTGGAGTTTTATTAAATCCAATTAAGTTGGTTGATTTCTTAAATTCAGCACTTGCCAGTATCACAACTGATTCTGGACTTTCCCAAGGAGACTTGTTAACTCTTGGAAAACAACTACGAAACTTGTCGGCGAAGAATGTGCGCACTTTGACAATTCCATTGAAGTATTACAACTACAACAAAAATGGAGTTAGTGCTTCGGTTCTCTGGGATCCAATTCTTGCTCCCGAACTCTTTGAACGAATCAAAAATGATGAAGCTTTGATTGATAAAGTTAAGCCCGAACCATCAGCGTCACCATCTATCGTGGATAAATTTAAGACTGGAACGGCTGCCGATAATCCCTGCGCTGTAGAGTGATGCCAATGAAATTATCGGTAATCGGTACTGGTTATTTGGGCGCGACCCATGCCGCTGCCATGTCTTCACTTGGCTTTGAAGTAATTGGCGTCGATACCAATAGCGAGAAAATCGCTTCTTTATCAAGAGGTGAAGTCCCCTTCTATGAACCAGGTCTTGATCAACTTCTAAAAATCGAATTGGCAACGGGGCGTCTAAATTTCACGACTGATTTTTCAAAGGTTTCTGATTGCGACATTCATTTCATCTGCGTCGGTACCCCTCAACAAAAAAATAGTCTTGCCGCAGATTTAAGCTATGTAGAGTCTGCAATTACTGCGATCGCACCATTTACCAAACCAGAATCACTTGTAGTTGGAAAATCAACTGTTCCGGTTGGAACGGCGGCCAAACTTGCTCATATGTTGCAAGGCGCAAATTCCAAAGCAGAGCTGGCATGGAATCCGGAATTTCTCAGAGAAGGCTTTGCAATCGAAGATACTCTGCGTCCTAATCGACTAGTTGTCGGTGTGAACTCTGATTCTGCCGAAAATAAACTAAAGGAAGTTTATGCAAAACTCATTGCAGCTGGAGTACCTTGGATTCGCGCCGACCTACCAACTGCTGAATTAGTAAAAGTTGCTGCAAACTCATTCTTAGCAACGAAAATTTCCTTTATCAATGCGATGGCTGAAATCTGTGAAGTGGCTGGCGGAGATGTAACTGTCTTAGCAGAGGCGATTGGGTACGACCCTCGAATTGGACCAAAATTTTTGCAAGCAGGAATTGGTTTCGGCGGTGGTTGTTTACCAAAAGACATCAGAGCATTTATGGCTCGATCTGAAGAATTAGGGGCGAAGCAATCGCTCGAATTTCTTCGCGAAATTGATTCAATTAATTTGAGAGCACGACAGAGGGTCATAGATATAGTTCGAAGTGACTTAGGCGAAGATCTAAAAAGCCGAAAAATTGCGGTTTTGGGAGCTGCATTTAAGCCAGATAGTGATGATGTGCGCGATTCCCCAGCGCTTGATATCGCATCACAGATATCTGCAGCGGGCGCTGAAGTAAAAGTTCATGACCCGAAGGCGATTGCTAATGCTCGGGCGAAAATTCCAAATTTGAATTATGTCGCAGATGTTATGGAGTGCGTAGCTGATTCTGATGTCTTGCTTCATCTAACTGAATGGAAAGAGTACCGAGAACTCGATCCAAAAATTATCGGAAACTTGGTAAAACAGAAAATAATTATTGATGGCCGAAATGCATTAGATAAGAAAAAGTGGCAGTCAGCAGGTTGGAAGTTCCGTGGACTCGGAAGGTCTACTCGTTAATTATTCCTTCTAAATAATCAACGGCATGAGTAATTTCGTCAATTAAGTCACCACTACCGCTTACTGAAATAAACCCGTGATGAGATGAGAATCTATGAAGTTTGTAATTTGGGTTATGCGCAAAGAGATGTAGATAAGGTTTTTGCATATCCAAATTTGCAGGAGCCTGATAAGTAAGTGCAGCCCATTTGCCTGTCCAGGAAGCACAATTACCTAACGGTAAATCATGAATAGTACGAACCGCATTTTCATAAATATCGGTTATTGAATAGTGCAAAGTCCACAAGGTCTCTTCACCAAGAGTAGAGCTTCGAGAAACTAATGATCCTGACTTATCAAAGAAATAGATCCAAATCCCAGGAGGCTTACCAAGTAGATCGGAATTTACAAAACTTTGTAGTTCAAAATTCTTGTGTTCCGTTAAATCCGACGGGACGCTGATAAGTCGATTTCGATAGTTGTAATGCTTTGATGCGGGATATGAAATCGCTTGTTTATGCTCTGTTACTGCTGCAAAGATGCAGTAATACGGCTGATTTGAGATGCGTATAACAGCTTGCGTTTGTAGGTTTGCTGCAACTCCGAGATTCTTCGCGGCCGATTCGACCAAATTAACTATCTCTTCGTAGCAGGAAATTGGGGCTAGCACGATACGAAGATACCCCAGATAGAATCGTGGCTATATGGCACTGCCTCGAATTGTTCTTGCATCGGCATCACCATCTAGGAGCCGATTACTTAAGAGCGCAGGAATAACTCCAGAAATTATCGTTAGTGGAGTCGATGAAGAAAGTTCTGAATATTCAGAGCTATCGCCAAGAGAGTTGGTGGTTGCACTAGCGATCGTAAAAGCTCATACCGTAAGAACGATGATTGATTTTCCCGCAATTATTATTGGTTGCGATTCAACCTTTGAGTTTGAAGGAAAATCTCTTGGCAAACCAATCACGCCAGAAGTGGCAACAGCAAGAGCAAAAATGTTAAGCGGTAGATCCGGAACTTTATACACGGGTCATTGCATTATCGACACAACTAAAAATATTGAAATTAGTGATGTAGCAGCAACTGAAGTTTACTTTTCGAAAATGAGCGATACTGGTTATGTTGCGACCGGAGAACCCTTAAATGTTGCAGGAGGGTTTACTTTGGATGGCTTAAGTGCTCCATTTATAAGCAAGATTATTGGTGAAACTTCAAATGTTATTGGCTTGTCTTTACCATTACTTCGTGGAGCATTTAATAAATTAGGTTACAACTGGTTTGATTTTGTAAAGAGCGCCTCATGACTTTATATGCAGCATATGGTTCTAATCTTGATCCACGTCAGATGTTGCAACGCGCACCACATTCGCCGCACCTTGGCACGGGTTGGTTAAAAGGTTGGAGATTAACTTTTGGTGGCGAGGAAATCGGCTGGGAAGGCGCAATAGCAACACTTGCTGAAGATATGCTCTCGAGCGTTTTTGTTTCTATTTACGATTTAACTAAAGATGATGAAGCAAATCTCGATGAATGGGAAGGCGTTAATACCAATTTATATTCAAAAATTAGAGTTCGAGTTGATGCTCTAAGTGGATCTCAACTCTGTTATGTATATGTTCTCAACTCATTCGAAGGTGGAAAACCATCTTCTAGATACCTGGAAATCATGATCAATGCTGCAGAAGAAGCGGGCGCTCCATCTGATTACATTGCAGAGCTACGAAGTTGGGCAAATCTGTGATTTCAAAGGAATTAAGAGCTGAAGTTATGGCGTGGATCGAAGATGATCCAGATCAAAAAACACGTGAAGAGCTAGCACAATGGTTGCAGGCAGATAATGTAGGAAAAATTGAGAATTGTTTCCAAGGTTTTTTGCAATTTGGTACCGCAGGATTACGTGGAGCGCTTGGGCCAGGTCCATCACGTATGAATCGAGCAGTCGTCTCTAAGACGGCAGCCGGATTAAGTAGTTTTATGAAGAAGAATTCACTTAATTCAATTGTGATTGGTCGAGATGCAAGATATGGCTCAGAAGATTTCACTAAAGATACAGCTGAAATTATGAGTGGAGCTGGCTTTAAGGTCTATGTACTGCCTCGCCCTTTACCTACTCCAGTTTTAGCATTTGCGGTGCGAAAACTAAATTGTGATGTTGGCGTTATGGTTACCGCAAGCCACAATCCACCTCAAGATAATGGTTATAAAGTTTATTTAGGCGGCAAGGTATCTGGAATTAATTACTTTGGTTCCCAAATAATTGCGCCGACTGATGCTGAAATTTCGGCAGAAATTACAAGTGCACCAAAGTTAAGTCAGGTACCTAGAGGTAAAGTTTGGGAAATTGTTCCGGAAGAAATTATTTCCAACTACATTGAAGAGACTGCAAAGCTGGTTGATCTCCCGCTTCCAATCAAGGTCGTGTATTCGCCGCTTCACGGCGTAGGTAAAGAAATTTTTGTAAAAGTTATTGAAGCTGCTGGTTTTGAAAAACCATTGGTTGTTAAAGAACAAGCAGAGCCTGATCCAGATTTCCCGACAGTTGCTTTCCCGAACCCAGAAGAACCCGGTGCAATTGATTTATCTCTGGAATTAGCTAAGAAAGAGAAGGCTGATTTAGTCATTGCCAATGATCCAGATGCTGATCGCTGCGCTGCTGCAATCAATGATGGCGGCTGGCGAATGCTCCGAGGAGATGAAGTTGGAGCACTGCTTGGTGAATATTTAGCTCGAAAGCAAAAATCTGGGGTCTTTGCAAACTCCATTGTCTCTTCATCCATATTGGGAAAGATTGCAGATCATTACGGAATTGCATTTTTTGAAACCCTCACTGGATTTAAGTATTTATCTAAAGTGGATGGACTTACCTATGGATATGAGGAAGCGCTCGGATACTGCGTAGCTCCATCCTCCGTTAATGACAAGGATGGAATTAGCGCAGGGTTAATCTTGATCCAGCTCGCTGCTGAATTAAAACGAGATGGCCGGACAATTAGTGATTTATTAGGCGAAATATGGGCGCGACATGGATTCCATGGCACTCGGCAAATTTCCATTCGGACAAATAAATTGAGTGATATCGAATCGGTTATGGCAAAGGTCCGAAATGCGTTACCTGTGAATATTGGAGAATTTAAAGTAACAAGCTTTGATGATTTAGCGAAACCAAAGAATGGACTTCCGCCAACAGATGGAGTGCGTATCTGGCTAGATGACAAATATCGAGTTATTGTCCGACCTAGCGGAACTGAACCAAAGATAAAGTGCTACATCGAAGTAACAGCTAAAGATGAAATGAGCGCAAAACCGATTCTTGATTTAATTGAAGGTGAATTTAGAGAGTTAATGAAGGTAACGTAGGAATATGGAACTAATTGATGGAACTGAGCAATCACTCCGCTCATTCCTAGATAACCTACCCGGCGTAGATAAAGTCGGAGCAGATAGTCGTGCTGCAATGTTGGCTACCAGAAGTATTAAAACAAGTAGTAAAGCCAGAGCCATTGATCTGGCAATCAGCATGGTGGATTTAACAACTTTAGAAGGTGCGGATACTCCAGGAAAAATTCGCTCACTTGCCACGAAAGCAGTAAGACCAGATCCGACAGATTCCACGGTGCCTCATGTGGGCGCAATCTGTGTTTACAACGATATGGTGAAGATTGCTAGAACTCATTTAGATCAAATTGGCGGAGTAGATATCCCAGTTGCTGCCGTTGCCACTGCATTTCCATCTGGCCGCGCTTCAATCGCGGTAAAGCTACGAGATACCCAAGATGCAATTGATGCGGGCGCCAGCGAAATCGATATGGTTATTGATCGTGGAGCATTTCTCGCAGGTCAACTTGGTGAAGTTTTTTCTGAAATAAAAGCAATAAAAGAAATTTGCGCAGATAAGGCACATTTAAAAGTCATCTTGGAAACCGGAGAGCTAGCGACATATGACAATGTCCGTAAAGCTTCATATCTTGCGATGTTGGCAGGTGCGGATTTCATAAAAACCAGCACTGGAAAGATTTCTCCTGCCGCTACGCCTCCAGTTGTTCTGGTTATGTTGGAGGCAGTACGAGATTTTCATAAACTGACTGGAAAGCGAATCGGTGTTAAGCCAGCCGGCGGAATTCGAACAACTAAAGATGCAATCAAGCAATTAGTACTAGTCAATGAGACTGCAGGTCCTGAATGGTTGACTCCAGAACTTTTTCGAATTGGCGCAAGCGCATTACTTAACGATTTGCTTCTACAGCGTATGAAATTGAAGAGCGGGCACTATTCGAGCACGAATTATGTTACGGTGGATTAGTCATGGCCAATGAAATCTTTGAATATGCTCCGGCGCCAGAATCGCGTTCAATTGTAAAAATTGAAAAAGAATATGGCCATTACATCGCAGGTAAATTCGTTGCGTCTCATTCCAAGAAACGATTTGCAACAATCAATCCTGCAACTGAAGAAGTATTAAGCAAAGTTGCCCATGGTGATGCAACAGATATTGATAAAGCAGTAAAGGCTGCGCGGAGCGCATTCGTTAAGAGTTGGTCAAAGACTAAACCTAAAGAGCGTGCCAAATACCTCTTTAGAATTGCCAGAATCTTGCAAGAGCGAGCCCGTGAATTTGCAGTCCTTGAAGCGCTCGATAATGGAAAACCAATCAGAGAAACCAGAGATATTGATATCCCGCTTGCTGCTGCACATTTCTTTTATCACGCAGGATGGGCTGACAAATTGGAATATGCCGGTCTTGGTCAAAGTCCAAAACCATATGGCGTTGTTGGTCAGATCATTCCCTGGAACTTTCCGCTACTTATGCTTTCCTGGAAAGTTGCGCCCGCACTTGCAACAGGAAATACCGTTGTCTTAAAGCCTGCGGAAACAACTCCGCTTACTGCGCTCTTATTTGCGCAAGTTTGCGAACAAGCAGGATTGCCTGCCGGAGTTGTAAACATAGTCACCGGAGATGGAAAGACTGGAGCTGCTCTTGTTAATCACCGAGATATCGATAAAGTCGCATTTACTGGTTCAACTGAAGTTGGAAAACTCATTGCTAAATCAATTGCAGGTCGTGGCATCCCGGCAACGCTAGAACTGGGCGGAAAAGGTGCAAATATTGTTTTTGCCGATGCACCAATTGACGAAGCAGTTGAGGGCATCATCAATGGAATTTTCTTTAACCAAGGCCATGTGTGCTGCGCTGGATCTCGTCTTTTATTACAAGAAAGCATCGCTGACGATTTTCTTGGCAAATTACAGGACCGAATGAAGAAAATCAGAGTGGGCGATCCACTTGATAAAAACACCGATCTTGGGGCAATTAATTCTGGCGCTCAATTAGCAAAGATCAAAGAGCTTTCCCAATCAGGTTCTAGCGAAGGTGCCGATATCTGGAGCGCACCATGTGAACTTCCGAAAAAAGGTTTCTGGTTTCCACCAACAATCTTTACTGGTGTCACGCAAGCACACCGCATCGCAAGAGAAGAAATCTTTGGTCCAGTGCTTTCCGTACTTACCTTCCGCACACCACAAGAGGCGATGGAGAAAGCAAATAACACGCCATTTGGTTTATCTGCAGGAATCTGGACTGAGAAAGGTTCAAAGATTCTCTGGGCTGCGCAGCAACTTAAAGCTGGTGTGATTTGGGCAAATACCTTTAATAAATTTGATCCAGCTAGCCCATTTGGTGGCTACAAAGAATCTGGCTGGGGCAGAGAAGGTGGCCGTCACGGCTTAGCAGCATATTTAAAGGGGTCAAACTCATGAGAGTTGATGTGAAGAAAACCTACAAGTTATTTATTGGTGGCGCTTTTCCGCGTAGCGAATCCGGAAGAACTTATGAACTTAAAAATAAAGGTGAATTCATCGCAAATCCGGCGCTCGCTTCCAGAAAAGATTTGCGAGATGCGGTTGTTGCAGCAAAGAACGCTACAACTCAATGGTCTAGTGCCACTGCATTTAATCGCGGACAGATTCTTTATCGAATTGCCGAAATGCTAGAAAGTAGATCCGCACAATTTGTTGAAGAAATCGTTGCGCAAGATGGAACGTCTCAAAGTATTGCAAAACAAGAAGTTGCTGAATCAATAGATCTATGGGTTTGGTACGCCGGATGGTGTGACAAAATTTCGACAGCTGCGGGAGGTACAAATCCAATAGCTGGTCCTTATTACAACTTCACTATTCCAGAAGCACTTGGAGTTGTCGGCGTTATTGCCGAAGAAAAACCTGCACTTCTATCCTTAGTTCGCGCACTGGCGCCTGTAATTGCGTCTGGAAATACTGCGGTGGTAATTGCCAGTGAATCTCGCCCGCTTACATCAATAACCTTGGCAGAAGTTTTAGCCACCAGCGATTTACCGGCAGGTGTTATCAATATTCTTACCGGCAAAAAATCTGAACTTATTCCTTGGCTTTCAAGCCATATGGAAGTAGATGGCATTGATATCTCTGGCGCTGATCCGAAAACTGATGCGGAAATCAAGATCTCCGGTAGCGATAACTTAAAGCGAATTCACCGTTTTGATAAGGAAATATCGCCTAATCGCATATTGGCTTTCATGGAATATAAGACCGTTTGGCATCCAATCGGTATTTAATCTATTTTTGCAACAACTAACGGCAAATGATCTGAGACAGAATTTCCGATTGCTACTGCATTTATAAGTGCATCCTTTGCTCGCTCAAAACGCGCTGGTTCATCGGTATGTAACGTAAAGAGCGGATCACCTTTCTTTATGGCATCGCCAGGTTTGGCATGTATTTCAATTCCAGCACCAGCTTGCACTATCTCACCTTGTCGCTCGCGCCCCGCGCCAAGTCGCCAGGCGCTAATTCCAACTTGCAAGGCGTTCATTGAAGAGACAATTCCATCGCTTTGCGCAGTAATAATTTCGTTTTCTTTTGCTACCGGAAGTGGCGCATCGGGGTCTCCACCTTGTGCACTAACCATTCTTCGCCAGTGATCCATTGCACTGCCATCTCGAAGCGCAGTTTCTGGATCTTTCCCATTAACTTTTGCCGCATCAAGCATTTCTTTAGCAAGAAGAATTGTTAACTCAACAACATCAGCTGGTCCGCCGCCTTGAAGGACTTCGACTGATTCTCTAACTTCAAGAGCATTTCCAGCAGTTAGGCCAAGTGGTACATCCATGGCAGTCACTAGAGCTCGTGTTGTAACACCAGCTCGTTTTCCTAAATCAACCATGGTCTGCGCTAATTCTTTTGCCTTTTCTGGCTCTGACATAAATGCACCATTTCCAGTTTTTACATCAAGGATTAGCGCGCTTGTGCCCTCCGCAATTTTCTTACTCATAATTGAAGATGCAATTAATGGAATGGCTTGAACCGTAGCTGTGACATCACGAAGTGCATAAAGTTTTTTATCAGCTGGTGCTAATCCAGTTCCGGCAGCGCAGATAACAGCGCCACAATCTTGCAAGACTTTAAGCATCTCCTCATTTGAAAGTGATGCTCGCCAGCCTGGAATCGCTTCCATCTTGTCGAGAGTTCCTCCGGTATGACCAAGTCCACGCCCAGATAATTGTGGAACTGCAGCGCCGCATGCAGCGACTAATGGAGCAAGTGGCAAGGTAATTTTGTCGCCAACTCCGCCCGTTGAATGTTTATCTACCGTTGGTTTGCCAAGAGAATTCCACGACATTCGCTCACCGCTGTTAATCATGGCATCTGTCCATCGTGAAATCTCGCGTGAATTCATGCCATTTAGAAGAATTGCCATCAATAGCGCCGACATTTGTTCATCGGCAACAATTCCTCTTACATAGGCATCGATGATCCAGTCAATCTGCGGATCAGTTAATTCATTGCGATCGCGTTTAGCAGCAATGACCTCAACGGCAGCAAAAGGTTCGCTCATTAACTTAAATCTTTCGGACCAAATCCCCACGGAAGAATAACCGTCATATTTTTCGGTCCATCTGGAGTTAATAATTCAAGTTGATCGCCGCCATGTTCATAAAGCAATTGGCGGCACCGACCACATGGTGAAAGCAGATTTCCATTCTTATCAACGCATACCGCAGCAATTAATCGACCACCGCCACTCATAATTAATTCAGAAATAAGCGAGCATTCGGCGCAGAGCGTTAAGCCATAGCTAGCGTTTTCAACATTGCAACCACTAATTACTCTGCCGTCATCAACTAGCGCTGCGACACCTACCGGAAATTTCGAATAAGGTGCGTAAGCCTTTTTCATGGCAGAAGTTGCTTCGCTCTTTAGTTGCTCCCAATTAACCATTTCTGCTCCTATCGTGGGAAACCTGCGGCAACTCCACCATCTACCGGAATTACTGCACCAGTAGTTCTGGAGGATTCATCAGAAAGTAAATATGCAACAGATTTTGCAACATCTTCACTGCGAACTCGAGCTTTCAAGATATTTCTTTTTGCATAAAAATCTTCTAACTCTTCTGGCTTGACTCCGTGTTCTTTTGCACGTTGTTCGCGAATGCCACCTTCCCAAAGTTTGCTGTTATCAAAAACTGCATCGGGATTAAGCGCATTTGCGCGAATTCCAATCGGGCCGCCTTCTAAAGCGGCAATCCTCATTAATTGAATCATTCCCGCCTTTGAGACTGAGTAGCCACCAAATCCGGCACCTGGAGCAAAGGCATTTTTGCTTGCGATGTAAACAAGACTTCCACCCATACCTTGGGTACGCATCGCTTGCATTCCAAATTTAGTAAGTAAGAATGCGGAAGTTAAATTAATTTCTAGTCCTTTTCGCCACTGTTCTGGAGTGAGTTCTTCAAGAGTACCTGGCACGCCAATTCCAGCATTGAGAACAAGTCCATCAAGACCGCCAAAGTTTGAGATTGTTTCTGCAATAGTTCTGCGAGTTATTTCTTCACTGCTTTGATCACCTTCAATTAGTAAGGGCGCTGCAAATTTGCGATCGGCAAATTCTTTTGCAGTTGCTTCCAACCCAGTTTTATCAAGATCGGCAA
>CAYRXG010000007.1:12351-28506 GCA_964428285.1 uncultured Clavibacter sp. | reverse complement strand
GGGCTTAAATTAGAGAAAGGGGTTACGAAAGTGGCCCCTTTTTCATTTTCAGATAGAAAAAAATCTTCAAGCAGTTCACGTAGCTCGAGTGGTTCCGAGAGAAGAAAAAGTACAGAAAGAAAAAGTAATAGATCGACTGGACGAGAAAATAATAAGGATTCAGCAAATAATTCAAGAAAATTTGCAGGAAAGAATTCAAAACGAGATTCAAAATTCACTTCTCAACGGGAGAAAAGACCAGAAAAAGTAAAAGGGCCTCATGAGCGCGAGCGAAATTTTGCCCGCCCTTGGGTAGATCAAGAAATAACTGGTGAAGAAATTGATAAGAAGATTAAGTTCCAACTTGAATCATTAACACCAGGTAATGCGAAAAGTGTTGCACGCCATATGGTCGCGCTCGAAAAGCTTTTAGAAATTAATCCAATGGAAGCGCATCAACACGGTAAAGAAATTGTCTATCGCGCAGGACGCCTTGGAATTGTTCGTGAAAAAGCAGGAATTGCGGCGCTGCGTGCAGGTGAATTTCAGATTGCTCAGAAGGACTTACGCGCTGCTTCGCGAATTACGGGTTCTAAAGAGATTTTGCCGTACATAGCCCAATGTGAGGTCGCCCTAGGAAATCCTCGAAAAGCTCTTGAAATAGCAGGGAAAATCAAAGAAAGTGAGCTTTCCCGAGAAGGTCGCGTCGAGATGCGTATCGCGGCAGCCAGTGCGAGAAATGCACTTGGAGAACATGATGCTGCAGTTTTAACACTTACCTGTGCCGAATTAAATGAAAAAGATGCGGCTTGGAGCTTGCGACTTCATCGCGCTTATCGCGATGCCTTACTTGCAGCCGGAAGAAAAAATGAAGTGCAGGTCTTTGAAAAAACTCATCCACATCTAGTTCAGTAGAAAGAAATCTTGTCGTATCCAATCTAAAGAATTCGAGAATGCAATTCTTTAGAAAGGAAGAAAATGAAATCGAAGCAGGTTTGTGAAAATATCGTCTATCTCAAGGGACGGGTAAGCGGATCACCCTCAGCGCGATCCCTTCCCAGTGGCGATGAAGTTGTTGAATTTAGATTAGTCGTTGAACGTGATGATCGAGAAGGTGTTGACACTTTAGATATTGCAAGCTGGAGCTCAATATTGCGAAAGCGCGCATTGAAATTTGAAGATCAGGATTGGGTATCGATCGAAGGAGTATTAAGAAGGCGATTTTGGCGCACAGGTAAATCTCTTGCTAGTCGCTGGCAGGTTGAAGCGCGCCAACTTGTCCGACATTAGGTACCTTTAAGCCATGGCAAATGATCTTTTCTCTGCACTCCGCACATATCTGATGAAGATTGGCAATGGCGAAAAGACTCCTCAGGAGTTAGCAGCTGCTCTAAATAACTGGGCAAGAGAGAGTGGAGAGGCGATAAAGGCACGCGTTGAAGAGGAAGTTAAGAGAAACGTGGCCAAAATGGGCTTTGCTAAAGAAGCCGACTTATTGCGCTTGGAACGAGAGTTGAGTAAAGAACTTCGTGAACTTAAGGAGTTGCTCAAAGTAAGAGATGTGTCCGAGAGAAAAAACTCTTCCTCGAAGAAAACAACTTCTGCCAAGATCGGAACTAGGAAAAAGCCGGTAAAGAAAAGTTCGAAGAAGAACGGTAAATAAATCAAATGAATGAAAATTTAGATCGCATCTCGGATATAAAGAAGAAAGTAAACGAAATTGGACTTTCGCCGCTAGAGGAGCACGGGAAAAGGTTTGAAGAAGTTAATGCAGATTTAACTGATGCTCTTTCGGCAGTTGAAGGTATTTCGAATTCTTAAAGGGTTGATTTGCGAAATCGCCTGGATTTAGAACTTGTAAAGAGGGGTTTGGCGCGATCGCGAGAATCTGCGCAAACATTAATTGAATCTGGAGTTGTATTAGTTAAGGGTTTACCTGCCATGAAATCATCAACTCAAGTTCATTCGGAAGATTCAATTCTTATTGCCAACGATAAGGAAAGATTTGTCTCTAGAGGCGGCCAGAAACTCTTTGGAGCCCTGCGAGCCTTTCCGGAGATTGAGGTAGCTGGAAAAATCGCTTTAGATGCAGGTGCATCAACTGGCGGTTTTTCAGATGTTTTACTGCGCGATGGCGCTGCCAAGGTTATTGCTGTCGATGTTGGGTATGGCCAACTAGCCTGGGAACTTCAAAAGGATGAGCGAGTTCAGGTAATCGATAGAAAGAACATAAAGGATTTGCAATTAACGGAAATAGGCGAGCCAGTTGATCTAGTAGTAGCAGATTTATCCTTTATCTCGCTTCGCAGTGTATTGAAATCATTAATTGCGCTGGCAAAACCATCTGCCGTTTATCTATTGATGGTTAAGCCACAGTTTGAAGTAGGGAAAGAAAATATCGGAACCGGTGGAGTTGTACGAGACCCGAACCTGCGATTTCAGGCTGTGAAATCTGTGGCTGAAGCTGCTTTCGAACTTGGTCTTGGCGTAAAAGGCGTAGTCGCAAGTTCATTACCCGGACCGTCAGGAAATGTGGAATATTTCCTCTGGTTAGAAGCCGGAGCCCCAGCTCTGGATGAGCAGATACTCTTAAATGCAATAGCGAGAGGACCACATTGAGCCGAAAAATAATCTTGGTTCTTCATCCAACCCGTGATGAGGCTCATGCTCTGGCTAGGGAAGTTGTTCATCTCCTCAAAAATCAGAATTTCGAAGTTCTAACTTCAACTGATGTAGATATCTCTGGAGTTTCAAAATTAACAGATGTCGATTTAATCGCTAATCGTAAGGATGCCGAATTGGTACTTGTTCTCGGTGGCGATGGAACAATTCTACGCGGCGCAGAAATTGCACATGGTAGTGATTTGCCCGTGCTTGGGATAAATCTTGGACATGTTGGTTTCTTAGCCCAGATTGAAAAACCTTCGATTGCTAATCTTGTTGAAGTTATTTCGAAGAGGTCGTATTCAGTAGAAAAGCGGATGACTTTGGCATATAGAGTCGAGCGCGGTACTTCACTTCTGACAAATGGTTGGGCGTTAAATGAAGTTGCCGTTGAACGAAATACGGAAGCAATGATTGAATTATTTGTTCAAATCGATCATCGTCCGCTGTCTCGTTGGGGATGTGATGGCGTAATTTGCGCGACTCCCACAGGTTCCACGGCCTACGCATTCTCTGCTGGCGGTCCAGTGGTTTGGCCAGATGTTGACGCCCTTGTCTTACTCCCACTTGCCGCGCACGCGCTTTTCTCGGATCCAATGGTTGTTTCACCTGAATCGGAGATCGCAATTGATGTCGAGAGTGAGATTGGAGTTCTCTCCGCCGATGGCCTGCGAAAGGTTCAGCTACTCGAAGGAGACAGAATAGTTCTAACTAGTGAGAAATCATTCATCTCGCTAGCTCATATTGATAATGCACCATTTACAGATCGTTTAGTAGCAAAATTTAAATTACCGGTGGACGGTTGGCGTGGAAAGTAAAACGGGAGAAATTTCTCGTTCCAGATTAGAAGAACTCTCGATAAAAGGCCTGGGAGTCATAGATAACGCCACAGTCGAATTTTCGCCGGGATTAAATGTTCTTACAGGGGAAACTGGCGCTGGCAAGACGATGGTTTTGACTGCCCTTTCGCTAGTTCTCGGCGGGAAAAGTGATTCTGATCTAGTTCGTGCAGGATGCGAAAGGTTGCAAGTCACGGGGCGATTTTTACTTCCCGATTCACCTAGCGCTGAACTAAAGAAAATAGTTGAAGAATTCGATCCTGAAATTGAGGAGAATTCAATCCTATTAGGACGCACCGTTTCTAAAGATGGAAAATCACGCGCACTTTTGTCTGGTGCACCAACAACAGCGAGTGCTCTGGCAAATTTTGGCAATGAACTGATAGAGATTCATGGGCAACATGGTGCCATTTCCTTATTAAAAGAAGTACGTCAGCGCGAACTTCTAGATCAATTTATCGGAACTCCAATTATTGAATTACTTGAGGATTACCGAAAAAGTCTTTCAGAGTATAAAAGCTTGCAGGCAAAACTAAAGGATCTTCAGAAGAGCAAAGATGATCGAGAATCCGAGATTAGCGAACTCGAATCTTTGACCACTGATGCGAAAAAGCTCTCTCCAAAACCTGGAGAATTGGCAGAAATTGATCAGGAGATTGAACTACTAAGTCGAGTAGAGCAAATACGAATTGCACTTAACGAGGCTCTAACCGCGCTCGCCGATGAAGAGTCCGGTGTATCCAATGGATTGAATTTAGCTCGACGTTCTTTGAATCTAATTGCAGATATAGATCAGAAGCTGGGCAAGATTAGCGAAGTAGTTGAAGGCGCTTATTTTCAAGTATCAGATGCTGCAAGTGAAATAACCTCATTTCTGGATTCATTAACTGCAGATCCGGAACGACTTGAGGCTATGCAATTGAGAAAATCTGCCTTACGTGCTTTTGCAAAACGCTTCGGTGAAGGTACAAATATCGACGAACAATTTGAGACCGCAATTGCTAGAGCCAAAGGAGCCCATGAACGATTGCGGGATATTTCTGGCGGAGCAGAGCGAATTACTGAGCTAGAAAATGAAATTAAAGAGAAACGGGAGCAAACCCTGGATTTGGCGTTGAGAATTAGCCAACTTCGAAGTAAAGAAGCTAAACGACTCTCCAAAGAAGTTACAGAGGAAATCCATCAACTAGCGATGCCTTCAGCACAATTCAAGGTAGAAGTCATTAAGGATGATAATGAAAATATATCTTTTACTGATTGGGGGATAGATCGAGTTGAGATGCTTTTCTCTTCTCATAATGGTGGGGCATTTCTTCCAATTTCAAAATCAGCAAGCGGCGGCGAACTATCTAGAGTGATGCTCGCCCTTGAAGTTGTAGTAGCTTCGAAATTTCCGCTCGGCACATATCTTTTTGATGAGGTTGATGCGGGTATCGGCGGAAAAGCGGCGTTAGAAGTTGGCAAAAGATTAAAGAAATTGGCGGAAAATGCCCAAGTAATTGTCGTGACGCATCTTCCGCAGGTTGCAATTTGGGCTGATAGACATCTTCTCGTTGTCAAAGATAGCAACGGCGCAATAACTCAAAGTTCAATCTCGGTATTAACTGATACTGATCTCGAAAGTGAAATAGCGCGAATGCTTTCCGGGCTCGAAGATTCAGAACACGCCCAAGAACACGCGCGTGAATTGCTTGATTTAGGAAAAGCGGAACTCAACTGATAAGTTAGCCTTCCATGACCGCCCCTCATGTGACAAAGCATTTATTTGTTACCGGCGGCGTCGCCTCAAGTCTTGGCAAAGGATTGACTGCTTCTAGTTTAGGCCGACTTCTGCGTGCTCGCGGATTGCGAGTCACGATGCAAAAGTTAGATCCATATATAAATGTTGATCCAGGAACCATGAACCCTTTCCAGCATGGCGAAGTTTTTGTAACAGATGATGGCGCTGAAACTGATTTAGATATCGGCCACTATGAAAGATTTTTAGACACCAACCTGCACGGTTCTGCAAATGTCACAACGGGACAGGTTTATTCACGAGTAATTGCCCGCGAACGTAAAGGCGAGTATCTGGGGGATACAGTTCAAGTTATTCCGCATATCACCAATGAAATAAAAGACAGAATTAAAGATATGGCTTCATCCAACATCGATATTGTTATTACAGAGGTTGGAGGGACTGTAGGAGATATCGAATCTTTGCCATTTTTAGAGGCCGCCCGACAGATTAGGCAAGAAGTTGGCAGGGAAAATGTTTTCTATTTGCACGTTTCTTTGGTGCCTTACATTGGACCATCCGGTGAATTAAAAACTAAACCAACGCAACACTCAGTCCAAGCGCTACGATCAATCGGTATTTCGCCAGATGCGGTAGTTCTTCGATCAGATCGCGAGATACCTATTTCAGTTAAGAAGAAAATATCTTTGATGTGCGACGTTGATCAAGAAGCTGTCGTTGCGGCTGTTGATGCGCCATCGATTTATGACATTCCAAAAGTATTACACCGTGAAGGTTTAGACGCTTATATCGTCCGAAGACTTGGCTTACCTTTCCATGATGTTGAGTGGGGCGAGTGGGATCAGCTACTAAAAACTGTTCATCATCCAGAGGTAACCGTTAAAGTCGCTTTAGTTGGTAAGTACATCGATCTTCCAGATGCTTATCTATCCGTCTCTGAGGCGCTTAGAGCTGGCGGTTTCGCGAATAATGCCAAGGTAGAAATCAAATGGGTGACCAGTGATGATTGTGAAACTTCTGAAGGTGCAGCAAATAATCTTGGCGATGTAGATGCGATTTGTGTACCTGGCGGTTTTGGTGTCCGAGGAATCGAAGGGAAATTAGGCGCTTTGAAATTCGCTCGAGAATCGAAAATTCCAACTCTTGGGCTTTGTCTTGGATTGCAATGCATGGTTATAGAAGCGGCTCGAAACCTAGCCGGTTTAAAGGAAGCAAACTCCGCTGAATTTGATCCAAATACAAAAGATCCCGTGATTGCAACAATGTCCGGTCAAGAAAAGATTGTGGCTGGCGATGCAGATATGGGTGGCACCATGAGATTGGGTCTATACAAAGCCAAATTAAAAGAAGGTTCGATTGTTGCAAAAATATACAACAGTCAAGAGATTTCAGAGCGCCACAGACATCGTTATGAAGTAAACAATAATTATCGCGATGTCATTTCTGCCACCGGTTTAGTTTTCAGCGGAATATCACCGGATGGAAATTTAGTTGAATTTGTGGAATTACCTGAAGAAATTCATCCATATTATGTTGGTACACAGGCTCACCCTGAATTTAGATCACGTCCAACTCGTCCACATCCTCTCTTTAGTGGTTTGATAAAAGCTGCTGTAGCTCGTGTCAAATAGCACCTATTTAGATACATTTCTTAACCATTTACGAGTCGAACGTGGACTAAGTCCAAATACAATTTCCAGTTATCGACGAGATATTCAATCGTTAATCATCTTTCTTGAAGAAAGAAATCTCAAATTTGATCGCTGCAGAGGCGATGATTTAGAAGGATATATCTCCGATCGTAGGAAATCTGGCTTAAGCGAAGCAAGCTTGGCAAGAAATATTGTTGCAGTCAGAACTCTTTTCAAATTTTTAGCAAAAGAGTTAAATATTGAAGATGTCGCCAAAGAGATTTATCCACCTACGCCACCGCGAAGGATTCCAAAGGCGCTTTCTGTTTCGGAGATTGAATCTCTTCTCAATGCGCCAAGTAGGGAGGGAATTGGAATACGAGACTGGGCGTTACTTGAATTGCTCTATGCAACGGGTGCCAGAGTTTCTGAATTGGTTGCCTTGAATCGAGACGATATCCAAAAAGTTGATGGTGAAATAAGTACCGTAAAGCTACTGGGAAAGGGAAAGAAAGAACGAATTGTTCCACTCGGAAAGTTCGCACAACATGCACTTGATCAGTACTTAACGTTGATTAGGCCAAATCTCTCAAAAGGAAATGAAAGAGGACTTTTTCTTAATTTGCGGGGCAGCAGACTTAGTCGACAGAGCGCATGGCGAATTGTTCTTGAAAATGCGAAAAGAGCGAATATTGCAAATAAGATTTCGCCACATGCCTTAAGGCATTCTTTTGCTACTCATCTTTTGGACGGGGGAGCAGATATCCGCGTCGTGCAAGAACTACTTGGGCATTCGTCGGTAACAACAACGCAGATCTACACCTTAGTCACAATAGATAAATTGCGGGAAAGTTACGCACTTGCGCATCCGCGAGCAAAGTAAGTTAGCGACCTCTTAATCTGCGAGCAATTATTGACTGATCACCTTTTGATTCTAAATCAGCAATGACGATTGAGAGAGCTTCTCGAACTATACGTCCGCGATCAACAGCTAGACCAAGGTCGCCGCGCAGATGTAAACGAGCTTGTTCCAAATTGAACAATTCTTCTGGCGATAAATAGACGGTAATTTTTTCATCGTGTTTTTCACGCCCCGAAGGCCCATGATCAATTCCGGTAGGTCGACGTCTAGGTGTTTGTCGAACCGAATTAGTTTTTGGCGCCGCCTTTGCAGTAGCTGTGGTTGGTCGATTGGTGTGTACGACTTCTGCGGTTTCTTCAACTTGATCAGGTACAGCGCTTAACGTAGTTTTTCTAAACAACTCATCTGCGCCGGGCAAGCTAATTCTGCGACTCATCGGACACCTCCGTTTGCAATTAATTCACGAGCTAATCTTCGGTACGAAGCAGCGCCAACTGATGAACTGGCGTATGAAGTTATAGGTTCGCCCGCAACAGTTGTTTCTGGGAATCTAACTGTTCTAGAGATTGTTGTATCGCAAACTTTCCCAGGGAATGCCTCATTGATTCGTTCCAGGACTTCGCGACTATGAACTGTCTTTCGATCAAACATCGTTGGAAGAATTCCCAATAACTGTAAGTCGGGGTTAGTGTTTAATTGAACTTTTTTTATGATGTCATCAAGTAATGCCACCCCACGGAGTGCAAAGTATTCACATTCGAGTGGAACGAGAACCCAATGAGATGCAGTTAATGCGTTGACAGTAAGTAGACCCAGTGAAGGTTGGCAATCAATCAAAATAACATCATAGAAATCAACGACTGAAGAAAGTACACGCTTAAGTACTTTTTCACGAGCTATAACGTTAACAAGACCACCTTCGGCTCCAGCTAAATTCTCATGGGCTGGAACCATATCCATTCCCGGAACACTTGTTTTTAGTAAGAAATCATCGATTTTTGTTGACTCGTCCATCATCAAGTCGTATATCGAACCTTCAATTTCTCGAGTTGAAACATTGAGGCCCACAGATAATGAATGTTGTGGATCAAAGTCAATAAGTAGAACTCTTCGACCTAGTTCTGCCAGGGCTGCTCCGAGGTTGATTGTTGTAGTTGTTTTGCCGACTCCACCTTTTTGATTTACAACAGAAATAATTTTCGCGTTGCCATGTTCGCTAAGTGGCATCGGATCAGGAAACGATGGAGTTGGAAGATTAAGTACAGATGAAGTTGTTACAACATCATCTTCTTTTCGATTTGCAGTTCTAGTAAATGTCGATTTAGCACTTAAACTAGAAATCTCTGAAGCACTATTTGCCATGTCGCGACTTTACGCACGAGAAAGCAGAAACTTTGTTACGACACGCGTAGAGTTTGCTAACCATGTCAGATAACGGCGAAGTCTCAACCACTACTTCAGGCTTAAATCCCGCGACTCAATCTTTAATCGGTGAGGGACGAATAGCTGGTTTCTCCGTGAAACTTGAGAATTTCGATGGACCTTTTGACCTTCTTCTCCAGTTGATTTCCAGACACAAGATGGAAATCACTGATGTGGCACTGGCAACCGTCACCGATGAATTTATTGCTCATATAAGAGCGCTAGAAGAGACCGAGGAAGGCTGGAAATTAGACCAAGCGACAGAGTTTCTTGTAGTTGCGGCAACTCTACTTGATTTAAAGGCAGCAAGACTCCTACCGAGCGGCGAGGTAGATGACGAAGAAGATCTAGCTCTACTTGAAGCCAGAGATCTGCTATTTGCCCGATTACTTCAATATCGAGCCTTCAAGGAGATTGCAGGCATTATTGCTGAACGTATTGATATTCAGGAGAAATCATTCGCAAGAAGCGTTTCCCTAGAACCAAATCTTGCTGCGCTTCTTCCAGAGGTAATGATCGGAGTAACCCCTGAACGCTTTGCCGCTGTGGCAAATCGAGTACTGGCTCCAAAGATTCTTCCTAAACTCTCAACCGAACATTTACACATGGCGATGGTTAGTGTCGCAGTTGAATCTAGAAATGTGATCGCGCTTTTGCGACGTAACAAGAGCATGACATTTCGGGCGATGGTTTTGGATGCAGAAAGCACCCTTGTAGTCGTTGCGAGATTCTTATCTTTGCTAGAGCTATACAAAGATGGTCAGATTCGATTTGAACAGGTGATTGCGTTGGGTGAACTTCAAATCACGTGGGTTGGAAGGCAAGAGGGTGAAATTTCAGTCAGTGATGAATTTGATAGGGAGCCTACTTTGAGCGAGGATGGGTCAATTAGCGATACTGGGGAGGGTTCGAGGCAATGAGCGGACGCGAACTCGAGAGTTCAATTGAAGCAATCTTGATGGTGGTTGAAGAGCCTCTATCTGAAGTTGTCTTAGCTCAAATCATCGAGCGGCCCACCGAAGAGATAGCCGAAGCATTATCGCGTCTCCAAAATGAATATGAATCGCAAGAACGAGGCTTTCTTTTGAAGCAGATTTCGGGAGGCTGGCGTTTTTATAGCCATCCCGATTTTGCCCCTTTAGTAGAGAAGTTCGTTCTAGATGGTCAACAAGCGAAGTTAACTCAAGCTGCCCTTGAAACGCTTGCAGTTATTGCCTACCGACAACCAATCTCTCGTGCGCGCGTCTCCGCCATCAGGGGGGTAAATGTAGAAGCGGTCATGAAAACTCTTCTGAATCGGGGGTTGGTTGAGGAGTGCGGAATTGAACATGAAACAGGCGCAATCCTTTATAGAACTACCAACTATTTCCTTGAACGAATTGGGGTCAATAACGTCGAGGATCTTCCAGCTTTGGCGCCGTTCTTGCCAGACATCGAAGGCTTAGATGAGGTAATAGCTTCGCTCACCGAATAATGTAGGTCAATTTCTATAGCAAGCTCTGCAAAATCTAAATTGACGGCGAAGGATAGACTTTCTCCGTGCCACAAATCCGATTACAAAAAGTTTTGGCAGACTCAGGCGTTGCCAGCAGGCGTGCTTGTGAGAAGTTGATTCTCGACGGCAAGGTAAAAGTTGACGGGAAAGTTATTAGGGTTCTAGGAAGTAAGATCGATCCGGAAATCTCTAGAGTTTCAGTTGAAGGTAAGTCAATTAATGTCAAGAAAACTAACCTCTACATCGCTTTCAATAAACCTAGAGGGATTTTGTCTACCATGTCAGATCCATCCAACAGACCCTCCTTGGGAGATTATTTTCCTGCACACGATCATCGGCTTTTTCATGTTGGACGTCTTGATAAAGAGAGTGAAGGTTTAATAATCCTCACAAACGATGGAGCCTGGGCTCAAAGGCTCTTGCACCCATCTTTTGAGATTAAAAAACGGTATTTCGTGGTAACAGACCGAAAGATCAGAAGAGAGGAAATCGAACGCCTGCTCAATGGAGTTCGAATCGAAGGTGGTATCGCCAAGGCAATATCAGCTCGATCAATCGGGGACGGCATTGAGATTGAGATACATGAGGGTCGCAATCAGGTTATTCGAAAAATGATTGCAGCTCTGGGTCTTGAGGTCTTGATGCTTCGTAGAACCAGAATCGGCAAGATTGAACTTGGCGAACTCCCATCGGGAAAGTGGAGACATCTATCTAGCGTTGAATTGCTTTGACCTTTTATACATTTAACAATTTATCAATATATATCTTCTTGCCAAAAAACTATAAATTGATAAATAGCTATTTCAAAGAAAAATTATTATAAATTTATCGATAATTATGAGTATGAATATATGCTCAAATATCGATAAATCGAGATTCATCAGAAGGATGGGCCGACACCGCAATTGTCGACTTTTAGAAAATTGCAGAAGTGTCTAGGTAATACCTATATCTCGTTTAATCGACAAAACGCTTAATAAGTTTCCGCGTAAACCTGTTACCCCAGCGTAAACTCGCCCAATGGCCGTAAGAGCAATAAGAGGAGCTACGCAGCTAGGTAGCGATTCGCCCGGGGAGATGAAGGACGCGGTCATTGAACTAATGGGCGAGATTTTGCGCTCTAACAGTTTGGCTGTCGAAGACCTAATTTCTGTGATCTTTACTTGTACTCAAGATTTAACCTCCAATTTTCCGGCCGCTTCTGCAAGAGAAATGGGGCTAGGCGAGATTCCCCTTCTCTGTGCGGTCGAGATAGCTGTTCCTGGAAGCTTGCCGAGGACCATTAGGGTCCTTGTTCACTGCAACACTGAAAGAACCCATAGACAGGTTTCGCACATATACCTTCGAGGAACATCTGTTTTAAGAAGCGACTTG
This sequence comes from uncultured Clavibacter sp., assembly GCA_964428285.1. Lineage (GTDB taxonomy): Bacteria > Actinomycetota > Actinomycetes > Nanopelagicales > Nanopelagicaceae > MAG-120802. The sequence goes on along the minus strand of CAYRXG010000007.1, from coordinate 16,502 downwards.
GCCCAATGAAAATGAATACCCAGATCATTGGTACTGGGTTGATCGGTACTTCGATTGCGCTAAATCTTGCCGAGAAAGGCTGGCCAATTGAATTAATCGATATCTCAGAGCGCGAATTAGAGCTTGCTAAAGCACTTGTACCATCTGCAAAAAAATTGGATTCGGTCGAGCTAGTTATTGTTGCTACACCGCCATCGCTAGCTCTTGATGTAATTGTTAATGCTCATAAGTTAAATCCTAAAGCTCTTATTTTAGATGTTGGAAGCGTAAAGTCTAAACTTCAACATGAAGTCGCAAGTTTTCCGGAAATTGAAGAACGTTTCATCGGTACACATCCCATTGCGGGTCGCGAGAAGAGGGGAGCTGCCTCGGCCAGGAGCGATCTATTTTTGGAGCGGGCTTGGATTATCTGTCCTTCTGAAAAATCTCCATCGTCAGCTCTGGAGAAGATTATTGACTTAGTAAAAACACTAGGAGCAAATCCATACATAATGTCGCCACGTGAGCATGACAATGTTCTGGCTCGGATATCCCATCTTCCGCAAGTTCTAAGCGTCGCCCTTGCAAGCAGTATTTCTGACCTGGGTGGTGATCTTTCATTAGCAGGCCAGGGATTGCGAGATATGTTGCGCATCTCTGCTTCGGATGGGCGACTCTGGGCGGAAATCTTGCTTGCAAATCAAGAGGACGTGATAGACGCAGTCGAAGATTTTCAAGATATCTTGGAGAGTCTTTTAGAGGCGATTGAAGATAACGATGAATCAAAAATTGTTGAAATCTTCGATGATGTAAAAAACATCTCGAAAATGGTTTCAGCAAAGCATGGAATGAAGCCACGAGAATATTTCTATTTGAATGTAGTAATTGAAGATAAACCGGGCCAGTTAGCAGCGCTCTTTAATGAATGCGGCGAGATAGGAGTGAATGTTGAGGATCTCAATATTGAACATTCACCAAAACAGGAAACCGGATTAATCAGATTAGCGCTATCAGATGCAGATGCCAACTCTCTGGAAAGTCATTTGAAATCCAAAGGATGGAAGGTTCATAGATAATGCCTTTGATTATCGCAATTGATGGACCAAGTGGCGCTGGTAAATCCTCAACTTCTAAAGGTTTGGCAATTCGAGGCAATTGGGATTATTTGGATACCGGCGCGCTTTATCGCGCTATTACTTTAATTGCCCGAGAAAATGAAATTGATAACGAAGTGGAATTAAGAGAAAAGCTAAAAGAATTCAAAATAGAGTTCGTAACAAATCCAAAAGAACCACAAGTGCTTGTCGACAGTAGAAATGTAAATAATGAAATTCGTAGTGAATCCATCACGGCAAATGTAAGCAAGATTAGTTCGTGGAAATCGATAAGAGAATATCTTTATAAGTTGCAACGAGAGATCATTGGTAACTCCAAGAATGGAATTGTTGTTGAAGGTAGAGATATAGGAACTGTAGTTGCGCCTGAAGCCGCACTCAAAATTTTTCTAGAAGCGGATCTTCGCCAGAGATCACTCCGAAGAGCAACGGAAATGTCGAATTCAGGTTCGGTCGAACGATCATCTGAAGAAGTAGCCGAATTGCTTAATAAACGCGATGAAATTGATAGCAATCGCACAATTTCACCATTGGTGAAAGCAGAAGATGCCCTCGTTGTGGATTCTACGTTTCTTAACCTGGAAGAAACAATTGATTACATATGGAATATTTTGAGTCAAAGATCTTTGTTGGGTTTGCCGACAGTTGTAGTAATTGGTCGTCCAAATGTCGGAAAGTCGACGCTAGTTAATCGAATAATTGGAAGCCGAGAAGCAATAATTGAAGATAAACCTGGGATTACAAGAGATCGCGTCCGCTACGAAGCGGAGTGGAATGGAAAGAGATTCATAATCGTAGACACTGGCGGCTGGGAACCAAGCGGCGAAGGAATAACGATGAAGATCGCTGCGGCTGCTGAATCGGCAATTACCGACGCTGATCTAATTCTCTTTGTTATCGATGGAAAAGTTGGAACCCAGAGTGAAGATGAAGCATTGGTAAGTTTGTTAAGAAAGAGTCGCAAAAAAATTATGCTGATTGCCAACAAGATAGATTCCGAAAGAGATGAAATTGATGCACATTCACTCTGGAATATTGGTCTAGGTGAACCACACTTCGTTTCCGCTGCACACGGAAGAGGATCTGGAGATCTCCTTGATTTGATCGTCACAAACTTGCCAGAGATCGGTCATGCTGCGGTAAGTGATCAAAATCGAAAGATCGCAATTGTTGGTAGACCAAACGTTGGGAAAAGTAGTCTTCTAAACTCATTCGCGGGAGAAATGCGGTCTCTTGTTGATGATGCTGAAGGTACTACGCGCGACCCAATCGATGAACTGATCACAATCGATGGAAGATCGTGGCGATTTATTGACACTGCGGGAATTCGCAAGAGGGCAAATCAGGCTGAAGGAGTCGACTACTACGCAGCAATCCGAACTGAACGCGCGATAGATAATACTGAGGTTGCAATTGTTGTTCTTGATGCTTCGAAATCAATTACAGAACAAGATTTGCGAATCATTTCTTTGGTCGAAGACGCTGGTAAGGCACTAGTAATCGGAATGAACAAGTGGGATTTGGTAGACGAAGAACGAAGGCTTCAATTGGACAAGGAAATCGATAGAAATCTTGATCAAGTTGAATGGGCAGAAAGAGTAAATATTTCGGCAAAAACTGGATGGCATAAAGATCGATTGATGCCGGCGGTGACTCGGGCATTAGCAAGTTGGGAATATCGAATTCCAACTGGCAAATTGAATTCATTTCTTGGCCAGCTGGTGGGAGGAAATCCGCCTCCTGTTCGAGGAGGGCGTCAACCAAAGATACTTTTCGCAACACAAGCGGGAATAGAACCTCCTACCTTTATTGTTTTCGCGACAGATTTCATCGAGCCTTCTTATCGACGATTTATTGAGCGGCGCCTCCGCGAAGAGTTTGGATTTACTGGAACTCCAATTCGCGTATCGGTCAGAATTCGCGAAAGATGAGTTCGGCTAGCATTTTCATACGGGACGTAGCGCAGCTTGGTAGCGCACATGGCTGGGGGTCATGTGGTCGCAGGTTCAAATCCTGTCGTCCCGACTAGTTTTTAAATATTTCAAATTAATTAATGGGGGAGAAATTGTTAACCATACCGAACATTCTTACACTCCTTCGCGCTCTCGGAATTCCTCTATTTCTTTACTTAGTGATTGAAGAGAGTTATTCATTAGCTGTTTTAACGTTGATGATTTCCGGTGCGACCGATTATTTGGACGGGAAGCTTGCTCGAATGCTTAAGCAAGAGAGCAGGTTGGGGGAGTTAATGGATCCAACCGTTGATCGTCTCTATATAGCAACAGTTCTAATAGCAATTTATCTAACCAATTCAATACCTGCTTCTATTTTAATTGTGATTGTTCTTCGAGACCTTGCAGTAGGAGCATTGCTGATTGTCATGAAGCGCGCAGGGATAGGACCATTTAAGGTCACGTATCTTGGGAAAGCGGCAACCTTCAATCTTCTTTATGCCTTACCTTTACTTCTCTTAACCTCAACTTCATATAGCTGGATCGGGGATTTGGCGTTTATTGCGGGCTGGGCTTTTGCGGGATGGGGAATTGCTCTATACATCTTTACTGGTTTCAGTTACGGCTTAACAGGGGTAAGGTTGCTTCAAGCCCAGAAGATTGCCAAGGAGTAACAAATGTCAGAAACACCTAACCATTTACGATACACAAAAGAACATGAATGGGTAGAAGATAAAGGTAATCAAAGAGTTCGGTTTGGTATTACTGATTACGCGCAAAGCGCGCTCGGCGACATAGTTTATGTACAACTCCCAAAAGTCGGAGAGGTCATCGCCTCTGGAAAAGTATGTGGTGAAGTTGAATCAACAAAGAGTGTGTCGGAAATTTTTGCCCCAGTATCAGGAAAAATCGTCGAAGTGAATCTAGTCTTAGATGCGAATCCCGAAACAATAAATACAGACCCTTATGGTGCCGGTTGGATCGCAGAGGTTGAGATCAGTAATGAACCTACAGATTTGATGAGCTCGGCTGAGTATCAGTCAATCACTGCTTGACTCACCTCAACCTCCACTCTAAGGTGAGCCTTAAGGGAAAAAGCAAAGAA
>CAYRXG010000007.1:0-12251 GCA_964428285.1 uncultured Clavibacter sp. | reverse complement strand
AGAATTGGTAGATCACCAGAATCAGAAATTTTCTTAGATGACGTCACGGTAAGTCGTAAACATTGCGTTATCGAAAAAGTAAGCAGCACTGGCAAAAACAACTATTTCTTATCAGATCAAGGCAGTTTGAATGGTACTTATTTGAATGGCGAAATTACAACGAAAAGTGAATTGCAAGATGGGGATGAAGTTCAAATCGGGAAATTCCGGATGCATTTTTTTATTGGAGGAAAAAGAAGATCATGAGTATTCCAGCACGCGCCTATTTAAGCATTGGCGAAGTCCTCTCGAAACTGCGTTCTGATTTCCCTGATGTAACTATCTCGAAAATTAGGTTTCTTGAATCGGAAGGATTAATAGAACCTCAACGTACTCCATCCGGCTATAGAAAATTTACCCAACTAGATTTAGATCGTTTGCGTTATGTTCTCTTGGCGCAGAGAGATCAATATCTTCCATTGAAAGTAATCAAAGAGAATCTAGATGCCCTGGATAGAGGACTTGAACCAGCTGGAACTCCGGGCGGCACTCCTTCTCCTCGAATGTTGCCTTTAGATACAGCGATTGCACCTTCTACTTTCGCAGAACAAAGCGATCTGCGTTTATCAAGAGATGAATTGCTCAAAAGTTCTGAGATATCGGATGAGCAACTTGCTGAACTTGAGAGTTATGGCCTTGTTGAAATTAAAGGTCGTTACTTTGACGGTGACTCATTGATGATTGCAAAGGTAGTTGCAGAGTTATCTACATTTGGCATTGAAGGACGGCATCTGCGCGCCTTCAAAGCTGCAGCTGATCGAGAAGTTGGTTTAGTCGAACAGGTAATAACTCCATTATTGCGCCAGAAGAATCCAGATTCGAAAGCAAGAGCTGAGGAAGTTTCTAGGGAGATAGCTTCTTTATCAGTTAGATTGCATGCAGCTCTGGTTCGCGCTGGTCTTCACCGCGCAAAATGAATTTCCAAGCTCTAGATGTAATTGGCGTTCGAGTTGAGATGCCGTCGAATCAACCAATTGTTCTGCTGCGCGAGATTGGCGGTTCACGATATTTGCCAATTTGGGTTGGCGCTGTTGAAGCGACCTCAATTGCATTTGCGCAACAGGGAGTTACACCGCCTAGACCCTTAACTCATGATTTGATGAAGGACCTGCTCGGAGCCTTAGATGCCAAGATCAATTCAATACACCTGACCGAATTAAAAGAAGGTGTCTTCTATTCAGTAATAAAACTAGAAGGAGGGCGTGACGTATCGGCACGACCCAGCGATGCGATTGCTCTCGCCCTTCGAACTGGCGCTCCGATATTGGGAAGCGAAGAGCTGCTAAATGAAGCTGGCATTGAAATACCTGATGAATCAGAGGATGAAGTTGAAAGGTTCAAAGAGTTCCTTGAGGGGATAAATCCAGAAGACTTCCAGGCGTAACCCTAAACCGGTACTTGAGATTTAGAGTGTGTCGGTCGTTGATAGGTAATCAAGATGCCTCTACCTTTCTCCTAGTTAAGTGAGAGGCTTCCCCCATGAGCTCTGAGATCGGCTATCGAGGCGCTACTGCATGCGCTGCCGCCGGAATTTCTTACCGCCAGTTGGATTACTGGGCGCGTACGGGACTTGTTGAACCGACTATCAGGGGAGCGGCTGGCTCAGGCTCGCAACGTTTATATGGCTTCCGGGACATTTTGGTTCTTAAGATTGTTAAGCGACTTTTGGATGCTGGTGTATCGCTTCAAAATATCCGCAGCGCTGTAACTCACCTGCGAGACCGCGGTTCTGAAGATTTAACGAAGATAACTCTTATGAGCGATGGCGCCTCAATCTATGAATGCACCAATTCAGATGAAATCATCGATCTTCTACAAGGAGGTCAGGGCGTATTCGGTATCGCTGTGGGCAAAGTATGGAATGAAGTTGAAGGCTCACTAACTCATCTGCAAGGAGAAGATCCAAATAGCGGCGGTATTGTTGCAAATGAATCTAATGATGAGCTCGCGCAACGTCGCAAGCTTCGTGGGGCGTAACCCTTCTTTTAGTCGTATTCTTCTCGCGTGACGAGGCGAAATTTCTCTGACCGACATATCGGTCCATCAGACGTTCAGATTTCAACAATGCTCCATGAGTTGGGCTATGCAAAACTTGAAGATTTCATTGCTGATGTTCTTCCTGATTCAATTAAACTAAATGAAGTATTCGGCTCTGATCTTCCCAATCCACTGAGTGAATCGGATGTGATTGCTGAACTTAAAGAAATAGCCCGCGAAAATATTCAATCAAAATCATTTATTGGAATGGGATATTACGGAACCCATACTCCACCAGTAATTTTAAGAAATGTTTTAGAAAATCCAGCTTGGTACACGGCGTATACGCCTTATCAACCAGAAATCTCGCAAGGAAGACTAGAAGCACTTTTTGCATTCCAAACAATGATCTCTGATCTAACTGGTCTTTCTATCGCAAATGCTTCAATGTTGGATGAGGCAACTGCAGCGGCGGAAGCGATGACTCTTGCGCGAAGAAATTCGAAGGCGAGCGATGACGCAGTTTTTTATGTGGATGAAAATGTACATCCACAAACAAAAGCAGTGTTGGAGACAAGGGCAAAACCTCTAGGAATAGAGCTTAAATTTGGCTCACTTAAAGATTTTGACGGGAGAAATGATTTTGGCTTGCTTCTTCAATATCCGAATACTTTCGGAGTATTGAGTGATTTGACGGATGTTCTAGCAAAGGCGAAAGCGAGCCAAACATTAGTTGTAATGGCGACAGATCTTTTGGCGCTCACAGTGATTAAATCTCCGGGGGAGTGGGGCGCAGATATTGCAGTTGGCTCAGCCCAACGTTTCGGTGTCCCGATGGGGTTTGGCGGTCCTCATGCAGGCTTTATGGCAGTTCGCACAGGGTTAGAACGGGCGTTACCTGGTCGGTTAGTTGGACAAAGTATTGATGCGCATGGGAATCCTGCGCTTCGTCTAGCTCTACAAACTCGCGAGCAACATATAAGACGCGATAAAGCCACAAGCAATATTTGTACGGCCCAAGTACTTTTGGCCAACATTTCAGCGCTTTATGCTGCTTGGCACGGCCCAAGTGGTTTAAGAGAAATTGCTTCGGAAGTACATCGCCTTACCAGAACATTTGCTGCCGCTTTGAAGAAAGGCGGCTTCACTTTAAATAGTGAAAATTTCTTCGACACGATTACCTGTTATGCGGATAATGCTGATGCACTTGTAGAAAGCGCGAAAAAAGTAGGAATCAATATCAGAAGAGTTCCAAAAGGCATCTCTATTGCATTTGATGAGACAACATCTGAAAAGGATCTGCTGCTATTAGCTAAAGCCTGGGCACTTAATTACGATGCAAACGATTCATTCGGCAGCATTCCAGCCCTGCGAACTACGAGTTACTTGGAGCATCCAATCTTTAACAGTTACCAATCGGAAACTGCAATGCTTCGTTACCTGAGAACGCTATCTGATCGTGATTTAGCGCTGGATAGAACGATGATTCCTTTGGGTTCGTGCACAATGAAACTAAATGCAACTACTGAGATGGAAGCAATCACGTGGCCAGAATTTGCCAATCTTCATCCTTTTGCGCCAAATAACCAATCTTTTGGAACTCGACGAATTATTAAAGAATTGTCAGATTGGCTCATTTCCATTACTGGCTACGATGCGGTTTCACTTCAACCAAATGCAGGATCTCAAGGGGAGTTTGCTGGACTATTAGCAATTCGTAATTATTTGGATGCAAACGGCCAGAACAATCGCGATATCTGCTTAATACCGTCCAGCGCGCATGGAACAAACGCAGCTAGTGCAGTGATGGCAGGAATGCGTGTTGTCGTAATTGAATGTGATGAACTTGGAAATGTGTCGATTCCGGATTTGAAATCCAAAATTTCTGAATATCGAGACAAACTAGCTGCATTGATGGTTACTTATCCATCTACCCATGGCGTTTTTGAATCTGAAATTACAAATATTTGCGCGATGATTCATGATGCCGGCGGTCAGGTATATGTCGATGGCGCTAATTTGAATGCTCTGGTTGGACTTGCAAAACCTGGAAAATTTGGAGCAGATGTTTCGCACTTGAATTTACATAAAACGTTCTGTATTCCTCATGGGGGAGGCGGACCTGGAGTCGGACCGGTGATTGCTCGTAAGCATTTATCTCCGTATTTGCCTAACCATCCGTTGGATAACACTGCAGGACCAGCTACCGGACCGGGACCTGTAAGTGCAGCGCCATTTGGTTCAGCATTAATTTTGCCAATTTCTTGGGCGTATATCCGAATGATGGGAGCCGAAGGATTAAAACGTGCAACTGAAGTTGCGATTCTCTCTGCAAATTACATCTCGAAGAAGCTTTCAGGCGATTATCCAACGCTTTATACGGGGGATAAAGGAATGATTGCTCATGAATGCATTATTGATATTCGCCCAATCACTAAAGAAACTGGTGTAACTGTTGACGATATTGCTAAGCGACTAATGGATTTTGGTTTCCATGCGCCAACAATGAGCTTCCCAGTTGCCGGCACTTTGATGATTGAACCGACCGAGAGTGAAGATATTGCAGAAATTGATCGATTTATTGCTGCAATGAAAAGTATTCGTTCTGAAATTAATGAAATTGCTCAAGGAAAAATCTCATTAGAAGAGTCCGCACTTCGAAACGCACCTCATACTATGGGCGCCCTTTTGAGCGAAAAATGGGATAAGCCATATTCACGCGAATCGGCTGCTTTCCCACAAGGTCAAAATTTCAATTTAGCCAGATCTGGAAAGTATTGGCCAACGGTTGGTCGTATCGATGGGGCGTATGGGGATCGAAACTTAGTTTGCTCCTGCGAGCCTATAAATGAGTTGGCAATAAATTAACTTAACATAATGTCAATTATCGGCTATACCGTAACCGGGTCAGGACGATCAACAGGCTCAAAAGTCCAATCCAGATCCAACTCGATAACCTGCTAGCGATCGTTTGGCCGCCATATCCGTTAACTGTCGCTTCCAGATATTCGGATTGGAACTGAGGAAGTTTCTGCAAGATTTCGCCCTTATTGCTTATATGCGCGGTAAATCCAGTTGTACTTACAGCGAAAGTTTCTTTGCTGAATTCGGCAGATCTGGCCCGGGCAATCTGCAGTTGTTGTGCAGCTTGGTTACTTTTCCCAAACGTTGCATTATTGGTTTGATTAACAATGATGTCAGCAAGTTTCACTCCGGATCTTAAGTGATCATCGTCTAGAAGTTCGAAGCAGATAACGGGCAAAAGTTTCGTGCCCGCCACATCATGCGTGACCCAGGTTTCACCAGATACGAAATTACGAACTCTCTTAGCTTGCGGCGAAATGTATTCGGCGATTTGTCGAAGTGGAATATATTCGCCAAATGGTGCTAAATCTTGCTTCACATACCTTGATTGTACGATTCCAGAATCGTCAAAAAGTATCGAGGAGTTGATTGGCCCGCGAAGATCTTGCTCGACTGCTCCAACCAAAATTGGAATCTGCTTTTTCGCAATCAAATCATTTATTAACTGATTAGCTTTCTGGTTTCGTATTGGATCAATATCTGAAGAGTTTTCGGGCCATATAATCATATCTGGCGCATTATTAATTATTTGAGTAACGTCTATATGCCTCTGTAGTACTGAAAAGGCACGATCATTAAAATCCAATCCAAGTTTGTCTACTCCCCCTTGTACGCCAACTAAGTTAATTGATCCTGATGCTTTCATATTTATGGGAATAAAAGAAAGTAAGGAAATTGCAATCAATGAAACAATTGCAGCTTTAATGTTGAAAATTGATATCATTGCTCCTAAGAGCACGATGATAAAAGTTATCCCAGAAATACCTACCACTGGATAAACGGCGCTCATGGAATCTGTTTGAGTATGGCCAACTCTTCCCCAGCCAAAGCCACCAAAAGGAAATTTCATGCGAAATATTTCAATCAAGGTAAATGCTGCTGCGAAAGTTATCGCAGAGGGTAGATTCCGGCGGTAGGGTAAAAATGCGATTAAGGAAAAGAGTGTTGATTGACCAATTGCAAGAATTAACCACGGTATGGCCCCAACATATGTGCTTGACCAGTGAAGCAGCGGAAAAAAGAACGCTATCCCAAAAAGAAAAGAGCTCAGAAATCTCATTTTTAACCCAAGTTCAAGGAGGGCGCTAAAAAATAATCCTGTCGAGATCACCGCTGCTGGCCACAAATTGAACGGAGCAAACGAAAAGTAAAGAGTTATTCCACCAGCTACAGCTTTTAGAATTACCATCCCAGCGCCGATTCAAGTCTCTGTAAATTTGTCTTTAATCCATATTCATCAACTAGCTCTGCTAACTCTTTACGAGATGCTGGCTCCTTTGGTGTGACGAGGTCAACCTTCGGTAATCGAACATCTGTTACGCATGTAACAAGTCGCGTTGCATTCTTTGCATATTCCAAATCTTCCAAAATCTTCTTTTGGTGTATGGGTTTTAATCGAGAGTCAGAACTCTTAGCGGCATCAATCAGTTCTATCATCGATGAGAATTCCTGTGCAATTGCCGCGGCGCCCTTCTCTCCTATTCCTCTTATACCCGGCAGGCCATCGGAGGCATCGCCACGAATCATCGAAAAAAATCCATACCTTTCACCGGGAATTTGATACTTCATAGATATCCATTTTGTATCGACTAAATCATGTGCAGAAATACCTTTTGCCAAATAGGCAATTTTTACATCTTTATCATCATCAACTAGTTGAAATAGATCGCGATCTCCTGTCACGATCCGAACTGGGCCTGTTTCCGTTCTTGAAAGTGTTGCTATTACATCATCAGCTTCGTAGTCATCAGCGCCAATCAATGGAATTCCTAGAGCATCAAAGAAATCGGTAATGATAGGAATTTGAGGAGTTAGTAAATCGGGTTCTTCTTCCTCGCCATCTTCCAAAACTCGATTACTTTTGTAATCTGGGAAAAGCTCAACACGCCAACTTGGTCGCCAATCACCATCTAAGCAAAGTGCCAAACGATCAGGTTTATATTGATTAACTAATCTTGCTGTCATATCGATAAAACCTTTTACTGCATTAATTGGCTCGCCGCTAGGTGAGAGCAAAGTATCTGGCATTCCATAGTAGGCGCGGTACCAAAGCGAGGCGCTATCAATTAGCATCAAGGTCATAGAATCACCGTTGAATAAGCAACTACTCCACGATCAATAGATTTAATTGCAGAAGTGATTCTCGGTGCCCAATCAGTTCGAACGTCGCGAAGTTGATTCAACAAGTCAATGACCTGGCGCATGTTTCGAACAAAATCGCCTACCAGCACATCTGTCTCTCGTAATACGGATTGCAATGAATTTCCGTTGGCCCATCTATAAGTGCTCCAGGCTAGATCAAAATTTGGTTCTTTTTGGGTAGTTAATCCATATTCATCTTCGAGGAGAACCAATTGCCGCCAAATCTGCGATGTTTCCTTATAAACATCATCAATATTTCTTGGAATTCTTGGAATTCGACTTCTTTCACCTCTACCTTCATAAACCAGAGATGACATAAATGCCGCGAGTTCTGCCGGTCCCAAATTGTCCAACATCTTGGCGTGAATCATTTCGCTAAGAAGTAGATCAGTTTCGGCATAGATTCTAGAGAGAGTTCTACCTTTTTCAGTCAATTGTTCATTATTTACGTAATCTAGTTCTGTTAAAACTTCTACGACCTTATCAAAAGTGCGTGGAATTGAGTTTGTTCGTGACTGAACTCTTGATTTTAGTCCTTCAGTTTCTCTCTTCAGTCGATTGTATTTCTCGAAAATACGAGCATGATCTTCACGTTCTGGGCATGAATGACATGGGTGCGTTTTCATATCCCTACGTAAATCTGAAATCTCTCGATCCAAATCCCCACGTTTTACTTTGCGATCGCGCGAACGAATCCTCTGCTCACGCAAAGAAATTTGATTTCTAAATTCCATGTATTCCACAAAATCTCCGACATGACATAAGGAAGCGCTCGAAGAAGCTTTAATCATCTCTTCATTTTTGGAAATTTGTTTGACGATTCCAGTAACACTTCGATCCGCCTGAAATTGGGCAAATGAAGCTCCTAGTGATTCTCGTGCCCTTGCCCTACCAAAACGCGAAATGAGGTTTGCTGACATGTTGTAAGTAGGACTAAAAGATGAACGCAACGGATAGGTACGGGTACTGGCAAGACCTGCTGCGATTGAGCTATCAATCTGTTCGCTCCAAAGAACTATTGCGTTGCCTTCTATATCAATCCCTCTACGTCCTGCCCTACCAGTTAATTGCGTATATTCTCCTGGCGAAATTACCGCATGATTTTCACCATTCCACTTAATGAGCTTCTCAAGAAATACGGTTCTGGCAGGCATATTTATTCCAAGAGCAAGTGTTTCGGTGGCGAAAACTATCTTCAATAATCCTCTTTGGAACAACTCTTCAATGGTCTCCTTAAACATTGGCAACAAGCCCGCATGGTGCGCCGCGATTCCGCGTTCTGCGGCTTCGCACCATTCATGAAACTTTAGAACTCCAAAATCCTCATGCGGTAATTCGGCTGTTCGCTTTTCAATGATTTCACGTATCAGTGATCGCTCATCTTTATTTGTTAAGAATATATTTGATTTAAGGCATTGTTCAACAGCTGCATCACAACCGGCACGCGAAAAGATAAAGAAGATTGCCGGAATAAAACTTCTATCTCTAAGAAGTTCCACAATTTCAGGTCTGGCAAGTTGTTTCACAGATGAGAAGGAACGATTCGCTGATTTATAATTCTTACCGGGAATCGCTCTCATTGAATTCTTTTCAAGCCGTAGAATCTCAGGATTGACACGACCATCATCAACAAAAAGATCAAGTAAACGATTGCCAATCAATATGTGTTGATAGAGAGGTACGGGGCGTAATTCGCTTAGAACAATTTCGGTGTCCCCTCGGACCGTTTTTAGCCAGTCCCCGAATTCTTCAGCGTTAGAGACAGTCGCCGATAGTGCGGCTATCTGAATTTTCTCCGGTAAATGAATGAGAATTTCTTCCCATACCGCTCCGCGGAACCGATCCGCTAAGTAATGAACCTCATCCATGATCACAAATCCAAGTTCATCAATATCACGTGATCGTGCATAGATCATATTTCTCAAAACTTCTGTGGTCATGACCACTAAAGGAGCATCCCCATTTATCGAAGTGTCACCTGTCAGCAAGCCAACATTGGCATCGCCATATCGAGCGCAGAACTCTTGATATTTCTGATTTGAAAGGGCTTTTATCGGCGTCGTATAAAAAGATTTCACGTTCTTGGTCAAAGCTAGAAAATTAGCAAACTCCCCGACAATTGTTTTACCTGCTCCAGTTGGCGCTGCGACCAAAACGCTTTTCCCATCTTCGAGATGATTACATGCCTTGGTTTGGAATTCGTCAAAGGGATATTCAAATTGGCTGCTAAATTCTTGAGTTAATGAGTACCTGATGCGTTTTCTAGCAGCAACATATTTTTCCGCCGGAGATAATGACACTTCAACACCAAACTTTAAGAGCATGTGGAATTAAGTTAGCTTTCAACGGCAAATTGCCAATTCGCTCACCGTCGGCATAAGCAATGGCTGATGCGGCAATTTCGACCGTTTTGCCTCGAAGGATCTCGATTTGCGGATGATTGATATGCGTACCCCGGTAAACCTTGGGAAAAACTTTTAGAAATTCAATCTTTGAAACCGGCCTTAATATCATGATGTCAAAATACCCATCGTTATTAACTGCATTGGGGCATATCTTCATTCCCCCGCCATAGCTAGCGCCATTCGCAACAGCAATCAGCATGGCTCGACTTTTGAATGATTTACCGTCTACCAAAAAGTTATATTCTTTAGGGCGAAAAATCGGTAACTCTAGTAGCATTGCAAGATTGTATTTCCATCTACGATTCGAACGAATTCGATTAGCACGTTCATTAACCATTGAATCAAAACCCGTACTTAGAACCTGCGCAAAATATCTTTGGTTTACTTCTCCTAAGTCTACGGTACTGGGCTCAGTGAAAAGAAGTTCTAGATTAAGAACTGGCTTCTTTAGGTTTAGATTCAGAGATCTTGCAAAATCGTTACCGGTTCCTGCAGGAATAAGAAGTATCGGTATATTTCGATTGGCAACTTGTTGGATTGCCAAATGGACCATTCCATCTCCTCCAATCAAAATGATTCCAGAAATTGATCTATTTGCTATGACATTTTTAAGATTTACCGACGCGCTTTCATAGCTTGTTCCAGAGATGTTTTCAAAATCAATATTTCTATGGTTTAAAGCTTTGATAACTTGCGAAGTTATCAATTTACCTTTTCCGCCGCCGGATGTTGGATTTGAGAGCAGGAAAAACATCTCTAAATTGCTTCAGGTTTTTCAATTGGAAGCGCTTCTTCAATATCGGAGGAAGTGATATCTGAGCCATTACTTATTCTCCGGGCTCTTCTTTTATCTACTAACAGTCCTATTCCTCCAGCTGCAAAATAGAGAGCTATCAACGGTAACGCCAGTGCAGCCATGGATAAAGGATCGGCAGTAGGTGAAAAAGCAGCAACGAAAAACGTTATTCCAAAAATAGCGAAGCGCCAGGGCTTTAGGATAGATTTTCCAGTGAGGACTCCAACAAGATTTAACGAAACTAGAAAAACAGGAAGCTCGAAGGCGATTCCAAAGATTAGTATCAGTCTTAAAACAAAATCCAGATAATCATCAAACCGTACAAGGTTACCTAAAGTTTCAGGGGTAAACCCGAACAGCACCCGTATTGCTATTGGCAAGATTGAATAGGCAAGAATTGCACCTGCGGCAAAAAAAGGAGTCGCTGCAAAAATAAAAAGGACTGAATTCCTTTTTTCTTTTCTCGTTAATGCCGGCGCGATAAATGCCCATATCTGATATAGCCAAAAAGGAGCGGCAAGAATAATTCCAGATAGAAATGACACCTTCAATTGCAGATTTAATGGTCCAAGAACCCCTGAAATATAAAGAGCACCGCAATTAACCGAATCAGAAGAGTTTCGTAAATCGCAAACTGGTTTTGCTAATGTTTCAATAATCTCGGTGTAATAAATCCAACCAAAAAACGCGAACAAAAAAATGAAAATTGCAGATTTGATTACACGGCCACGAAGTTCCCTGAGATGGTCCAGAAGCGGCATGGTTCCACGACTTTTCAAAACTATCTCTGCCCCTCTTTAGCAAAAAGGAATACTGCTATTGCCCTTCGTCCTCTTTTTTCTTCTCGTCCTTATTGAGTTCCTTCACTTCGCTTTTGAAAATTCGAAGTGATCTACCCAGTGCTCTAGCTGAATCTGGTAAACGTTTGGCGCCAAAAAGAATAACTACAACAAGAATAAGAAGAAGCCAGTGAGAGGGCTCTCTGAGTCCGAACATGAAATCGCCTTTCTAACTAGCCCGATTGGGCCTCATTCATTGCCCTCTTGGGCATAAGCCAACGCTATCACGGAGCTCAAAAAGCTGAGTTATGGCTGATAGAAGGAAAGTGTTCTTGAGGCAAGCGCCCTCGCTTCGTTGCGAATTTCCAGGGGCTCCAAAATCTCTATCTCGCCGGCTGACCGTATTACATTTCTAAGAAGCCACTCTTTTTGAAAAACAGAAATTTGGTAAACATCGGTTTCGCTATTGGAACGAATTTGGGCGGCATTTTCTTTTAAGAAAAGTGATGTCTTATCCGCCTTAAATTTTACATCAATTGATTCGGAATTGTTGAAAGACGACGATTCAACTGCTTTTTGATTCAAAACACGACAGCGAACTATGTTGTCGAGATTAAAGGTTCTTATAGATTGAACATCATGAGCGTAAGCTTCCAGATACATCTTGACATCGTCCTTAATCAATCGATAAGGACTTATCTCCCGTTCTAGAACTGAATCACGCGTAGGATTGTTGTAACTGATCAACATGCGGCGGCGCTCCGAGAGAGCGAAATCAACTTCTTTGATGATAAAAGATGAATCTGGTCTTTTGGCATCTGAATCCACAATGGATAACGGAATTCTTGATTGCGTAGACAACCTTACTTTTTCACGCAAGTGCCTGACTTTTTCTTTATTGGCTCCCGTTAATTGGGATTCTAATGTTGATAGAGCAATCAGAAGATAGAGGAATTCAGTATCGGTAAGATTTCGCGGACCAGCTAAATTCTGGGGTTCCTTTACTACGACATAACCGTCGTCAAATGA
>CAYRXG010000006.1:1783-30250 GCA_964428285.1 uncultured Clavibacter sp. | reverse complement strand
TTAAATGAACAAGACCCAGTTCATTGCTTCGTTGGCACCACATTTCAACGGAAGCAAGAAAGAGGCGGCACATGCTGTCGAAATCGTTTTCGACTCTATCGTGCGCAATATTCAGCGGGGCGAAGATGTAACAATCAACGACTTTGGCAAGTTTAAGAAAGTAGACCGCAAGGCTCGTAAAGGTCGCAATCCATTTACTGGTGAGTCGATCATGATTAAGGCGAGCAAGAAGGTCCGCTTCCTCCCAGCTAAGGCTCTCAAGGAAGTAATTTCCGGAGACCGCAAGCTCGGACCAGCTCCAAAGCCAGCTCCAGTAGTAAAGCCTGTGAAAGCAGCTAAGAAAGCAGCGAAGAAAGTTGCAAAGAAAGCTGGCAAGAAAGCAGGAAAGGCTAAGAAAGCTAAAAAAGGAAAGCGTAAGTAAATAAAGCTCTAATAAAGGCCATGCATATTCGCATGGCCTTTATTTATTCCCTTTAGGCTTCAACTATGGACTTAATGCCCGTTTATGCGCCACCATCTGGGCACCCACTCGGCACGAATCCTGCTTTTCGATTCGGTGCTGCCGTACTGCGACCAATACTTAATCTCTTTGTAAAACGTGATTGGCGCGGTGGCGAAAAGTTACCTAAGAGTGGTCCGGCGATAGTTGTCTGTAATCATATTTCTTATCTTGATCCACTTACTTTCTCTCATTTTCTTTATAACAATGGCAGAGCTCCGAGGTATCTGGGGAAAGAATCGGTTTTCAAAATTCCGTTAATTGGTTACATCATCAAAGCGGCTGGTCAAATCCCAGTAAAAAGAGAATCAAAAGATGCAGTTCTTGGATACGAACATGCGATTGCAGTTTTGAAAGCCGGGCATTTACTCGGTGTTTATCCGGAAGGAACTTTGTCACGCGATCCAGATCTTTGGCCAATGAAGGCTAAAACTGGAGTAGCAAGACTGGCATTACAAACTGGAGTTTCAGTTTATCCATGTGCATCGTGGGGACCGCAAGAAGTCATTCCGCCATATGGAAAAAAAATCAAACTATTTCCACGGACTAAAGTGAGTGTGATTATGGGAGATCCAGTTGACTTAAGTAAATGGAAGGGAAAGTCAGCTGACCCTGTGGCGGTAGAGGAAGCAACCGAAGCAATCATGGATGAAATTACTCGTCTGCTAGTTCAAATTAGAGGAGAACCTGCTCCGACTGTTAGATTCGATCCCAAGAAATCTAATCTACCTAGAACTGGGAACTTCAAAAAGAAAAAATGAAAATTTCTATTTTAGGAACCGGGCAATGGGGAACATCACTTGCTCAGGTGCTAACCGACGCTGGCAATGAAGTCTTAATGTGGGGTAGAAATTCAGCAGTAGTTAATCAAATAAATGAAGAACATAAAAATGAAAAATCTCTACCAGGAATAGAACTTGCACAATCAATTACAGCAACCTCAAGTATTAAAGAAGCCTTTTCTGAGACAGGTGCAATTTTGCTGGCGCTACCAGCACAGTCATTGCGCGAGAACTTATCTAAGTGGGGGGAGGATTTCCCAAAGTACCTTCCAGTTATTTCATCTTTAAAAGGTGTTGAACTCGGAACGCAATTACGTATGACCGAAGTAATTCAAGAGGTTCTAAAGATTCCCGCAGATCAAATCTCAATAATTACCGGACCAAATTTGGCAAGAGAAGTTGTGCTGCGACAACCTGTGGGTGCAGTCGCCGCATCAGAATCTCAGGAGCTAGCAGATTTAACAGCTCAAATATTTAGCGCACCGTACTTTCGTGTCTACACATCAACTGATGTGATTGGTTGTGAACTTGCTGGTGCGGCGAAGAATGTAATTGCTTTGGCAGTAGGAATGGCAATCGGTCTTGGGTTTGGTGAAAATACGCAGGCGCTTGTCATTACACGCGGATTAAGTGAATTAACTCGCCTGGGAATGGCGCGCGGAGCGAATCCACTAACTTTTGTTGGCCTTGCCGGAGTTGGAGATTTATTGGCAACGTGTGGATCTGCGTTATCGCGAAATCGCACCTTTGGTGAAGCTCTGGGTAAGAGTGGTTCGATGGATAACGCACTTACCAGCGTTTCTTCCACCGTTGAAGGAGTTGCGACCGCTAGCTCTATCGTTGAATTGGCGCACTCGGTTGGAATCGGAGTTCCAATCATGGAAGCTGTTGCCGAAGTCGTAACCAATAAAATAACTCCTACAGAGGCCATGATTCAATTAATGAACGAAGCCACTGGAGCGGAGATCGAAGAGCAATGAACGCAAAGCGACGCAATGTTGCAATTGTTTGTGGCGGCAGAAGTAGTGAGCACGAGATTTCTTGTATCTCTGCCAAAGGGGTTATGTCTGCAATTGACTTACAGCTCTTCAACCCCATTTTGGTCGGAATCACAAAGTCGGGTCAGTGGCGATTGCTTAAGGATGTCTCCGAGTTTGCAGTTGGCGATGATGATTTACCTTGTATTTCAGAGCTTCCCGGAAATCTAAGGATTGATCGACAAGGCATCTGGGAAGTAGATGGCGAAAATCTAAATATTGATATCGCATTTCCTTTATTACATGGTGCATATGGTGAAGACGGAACCATTCAAGGCTTATTTGAAATGGCTGGAATTGCCTATGTTGGCTCTGGCGTGCTCGCTTCAGCAGTTGCTATGGATAAAACTTTTGCAAAACCAATTTATGCAGATTTTGGATTAAGAGTTGCGGATGGGATTACCGTTCACCAACGTGATTGGCTTTCCAATCAAGCTATGGAGTTAGCAAAAATTACCGCCCTTGGATTACCAATCTTTATCAAGCCAGCACGGAGTGGTTCAAGTCGAGGTACTACAAAAGTAAAACGAGTTGAAGATATCGCTGATGCACTTGCCCAGGCGCATAAACATGACCCAAGGGCTTTAGTCGAAGTTGCTATTTCCGGAAGAGAAGTTGAATGTGCAGTTCTTGAAGTTGAGGGTAAACCACATGCTTCAGTTGTCGGCGAGATCCGCGTTCACGAGCCTCATGAATTTTATGATTTTGAAGCCAAGTACTTGGATGGTTCGACCAGTTTTGATGTACCAGCCAATTTAAGTGAAGAAATAAGTAATGCAATCAGAGAGGCAGCAGCTACTGCGTTTCTCGCTTTAGGATGTGAAGGATTAGCTCGCGTAGATTTCTTTTTAACGACAGATAACGAGTTGATAATCAATGAGCTAAATACCATGCCTGGTTTTACTCCAAGATCAGTCTTTCCTTTGCTTTGGGAGGCAACCGGTAAGTCTTATACAGATTTAATTACTCAGCTCTGTCAGAGCGCGCAGGCACGTTCTCAGAGTGTTGTCCGTTAGTTATGTTGGAATCAGATTTAATAAAGGAATTTCACACGATATTTCGTAGGGAAAAAGATAACAGTCTAATTGTTCCAAATGGTGACGATGGTGCAGTATTTGTCAGCGACAAAAATATTGTTATTAGCGCGGATGTCTGTGTTTCAGGTATTCATTTTGATGAAAAATGGAGTACTCCATTTGAAATAGGCAGAAAAGTTGCTGCCGCCAACCTTGCCGATATTTATGCAATGGGGGGATGGCCAAAGTACCTCATTGCAACTTTGGTCTTGCCAAGCGAAAAAGGTGTTCTTGAGTTAGCGCGAGGGATTGCTGCCGAAGCAGATAAAGTCGGCGCACAAGTAATTGGTGGCGATTTATCCGCCGGAAGTGAGCTATCTGTATCTATTACTGCAATTGGTGAAACGCTACGACCCATCAGGAGATCCGGAGCAAAAGTTGGAGATCGCGTTTACGTATCAACATTGCCCGGCAGTTCGGCAGCTGGCCTATATATTCTCAAGTCAGGTTTAGAAGAAGATTCGGATTTCAAAAAACTTCTTGTGAGCGAACATAAAGCTCCAAATATTGATTATGCAAAGTATGAAAGAGCTTTTTCATCAGCAAGTGCTGCAATTGATATCAGTGATGGGCTTTTAATTGATGCTGAGCGCATTGCTAAATCAAGTAACGTCAAAATAAATCTCAGCAAAGAAGTTTTGGCAAAAAGTTCTTTGTGCGATTTAGATTCGGAGCGATACTTGGATTGGGTTTTGCGAGGCGGTGAAGATCATGTACTTCTCTGCACTAGTCCGAGCGTCATTCCGGGTTTTGTTGATATCGGCGCAGTGGAGCCAGGAATCGGAATCGAATTAGATAGTGAGAAAATTGAAATTCGCGGCTATAGCCACCAATGGACTAGCGGTTAACTTTTCCGGCTTTTAGACAGGAAGTACAGACGTTCTTACGCTTTGTGTAGCCATTTACGAGTGTACGAATATTTTGAATATTTGGATTCCAGCGACGGCGAGTACGGCGCTTTGAGTGTGAAACATTATTTCCAAAGCTTGGGCCTTTGCCACAGATATCGCAGACAGATGCCACGTTCAAACTCCCTATCGTTATTGACGAGGGCGCAAGATTAGCCGGGCACGGGGCAAAAACGCCAATTAGAGCCTGCTGTAATGGAGAATGAAGCATGGTCAGGTTAGATTCCAAGTTGAGTTTGGTCGTTGGTGACCGGACGGCAAAGGTCCTTAGCGAAGAACTGGGAATCAATCTGATTTCTGATCTATTGCGTCATTATCCGAGGCGATACGTCGTCAGAGGAGAATTAAGTGATTTTGAATCTATAAATGATGGGGAAGAAGTAACAATTCTTGCCCGAATTAAGAGTTCTAAAGTAAAGAGAATTCCTGGGCGCAAAGGCGGAATTCTTGAAGTGGAAGTTTCAGATGGTAAATCTTCGCTTTTGCTCACATTCTTCAATCAAGCTTGGCGCGCCAAGGATTTGATTGAAGGTCGCGAAGGATTATTCGCAGGAAAGATTGGTAGATATAAGAATAAAAGACAATTAGCTCATCCAGATTATTTACTAATCCCCGAAGGGGATGATGTTGAATCTGCAATAAATGAGTTTGCCGGAAAATATCTACCTGTTTACAGCGCAACGCGAAAATTGCCCTCATGGAAAATTTCTCAATGTGTCAGTCTGGCGCTCGCAAACGTCGAGAAACTGAGCGAACCAATCCCAAAAAGCATCTTGGATCGCTTTGGATTTCCGGAATTAGATAAGGCGATTAGGGATGTTCATCAGCCTCTAAATCTCGAAGCCGCGGAGAGAGCAAAAGCCAGATTAACGTTTGATGAAGCCTTAATAATGCAGTTATTTCTCTTATTAAGAAAAGCTGAGTTGCAATTTATAGAAGGAAAAGCTCGCTTAAATTCCAGTGGTGAATTACTTAAAAAGTTTGATCAGAACCTTCCTTTTGAACTAACTGCCGGACAGAAAGAAGTCTGGGAAGAAATCAGAAATGATCTAGGCAGAACCAATCCAATGTATCGCTTACTACAAGGCGATGTTGGTTCTGGAAAAACAATCGTTGCACTACGTGCCATGTTGGCTATCGCTGACTCAGGAGGACAAACAGCTCTGCTAGCTCCAACGGAAGTTTTGGCCCAACAGCATTACAAGAATTTCCTGGCAATTCTTGGATCATTGGCTGGCAAAGGCGTGCTAACTGATACTACCCAACAGAGTACGGTTCAAATTGAATTGTTAACTGGTTCTACGAGTTCAGCAGAAAGAAGATTAATTCTTGAAGAATCAAGATCCGGAGAAGTCGATATCTTGATTGGGACGCATTCTTTACTAAATGAAGAGGTGCAATTTAAAGATTTGGCTTTTGTCGTTATAGACGAACAACATAGATTTGGCGTAGAACAACGAGATGTCTTGCGAAACAAATCCGAATACCCACCTCATGTTTTAGTCATGACTGCTACACCAATTCCTAGAACGGTAGCCATGACCGTATTCGGAGATTTAGATATTTCAATTCTAAAAGAGTTGCCATTGGGTAGAACTCCAATCGAGAGTCATGTAGTAAATAGCAATGCGCAACCTAAATTTTTGGAGCGCGCCTGGCAACGTGTTCGAGAGGAAGTAGCAGCTGGCCATCAGGTTTACGTGGTTGCTCCAAAGATTTCGCCAAGCGATGAATCTGATTTCTCGAAATTCGGACTAACGACTGAAGAAATGGCAAGGGCGAAAAAACTGCTTGGTGATGATTCTGAGGAAATTTCTTTTTCGAAAGGAGCCACATATTCGGTTGAGGAACTCTTTCCCAAATTGCGAGATCAAATTTTAAAGGGAATTCGAGTTGGAAAGCTTCATGGCCGAATGTCATCTCTCGAAAAAGAAGAAGTAATGAACGCCTTTGCGAGACATGATATTGATGTTTTGGTGTCTACAACAGTTATAGAAGTGGGCGTAGATGTTCCAAATGCATCGATGATTATGATTTTAAGTTCTGAAAGATTTGGCGTCTCGCAACTACATCAGTTAAGAGGACGTGTCGGTCGAGGACAGATTCCAGGACTCTGTTTATTTGTAACTTCGTTGCCAAATGAAGATCCAGCGCTAGAAAGACTTAACGCGGTAGCCGGTACTACGAACGGTTTTGAATTGAGTCGTCTTGATTTGGAACAACGGCGCGAGGGCGACGTCTTAGGAAGTGCACAATCAGGAGCCACATCACATTTAAGATTATTACGAGTTATTCGCGATGAAGAAATAATATTTGAAGCTCGAATGGTCGCTGAAGAAATTCTAAAACTTGACCCTATGCTTAGCAGCAATGCAATATTGCTGGCTGAAGTTGATAAATTGCGAGAAGAAGAACGTGCCAGTTATTTGGAGAAAAAGTAATGAGAATTATCGCAGGAATGGCAAAAGGCAGAAATCTAAAATCTCCTGAGGGCGGAGTGCGCCCCACTTCAGATCGAGCGCGCGAGGCTTTATTTTCAACTTTAGAATCTGAATTTGGGTCAATCGCAGATCTAAACTTTTTAGATCTTTTTGCCGGTTCTGGCGCAGTTAGTGCCGAAGCATTGTCGCGAGGAGCGGCATATGTTGAAGCAGTGGATAAAGATGAAAAAGCTACAGCAATAGCCAGAAGTAATCATGAATTGCTCAGCAAACTTTCTGGAATCGGTAAGAGTCATATTGTTACTATGCCAATAAAGAAATATCTGCAACAAAAATCAAATTATCAATTTGATATTGTTTTCTTAGATCCGCCATATGAAACTTCAGCCAGCGAAGTAATTGAAGCTTGCAATCTTCTAATTGAAAATGGTTATCTAAAAAAGGGTTCAGTGCTTGCAATTGAACGAGATTCAAAGAGTAAACCGATTGCATGGCCGAAAGAATTGATTCCCTTGAAAGAGCGCAAATATGGCGCTGCCACTATCTACTACGCCGAATCGTGTTAGCGTGTCCCTATGAGAAAAGCTGTCTGTCCTGGATCTTTTGACCCAATTACGAATGGTCATATAGATGTAATTGAAAGAGCAAGTGGCTTATTTGATGAGGTCGTTATTGCAGTACTTTCAAATTCTTCAAAGACTGGACTTTTTTCAATTGAAGAGCGAATCGAAATGGCAAAATCTGCTGTATCGCATATTCCCAATGTACGTGTAGACACCTGGAGTGGTCTGCTCGTTGACTATTGCAAGGCAAACTCAATAGGTGCGATCGTAAAAGGATTGAGAGCCGTCAGCGACTTCGATTACGAGTTGCAGATGGCGCAGATGAACCTGCAATTAAAAGGTGTTGATACATTACTTATGGCGACTAAGCCCGCTTATTCGTTTCTATCTTCATCTTTGGTTCGCGAAATAGCTCGTTATGGTGGGGATGTATCCTCTCTGGTTCCTGCCGGAGTTCTTAAGGAATTGAAATCTCGAGCAGCAAATGGAGGTAAGAACTGAGTATGGATGCTCTAGAAAAGTTGGAAGCAGCGATAACCATGGTTAAGGAATCGCGCGCAGTACCTCTATCTGCATCTTGCGTTGTCCATAGAGGAGAACTTCTGGGTTTGCTTGATGAAGTTACCGGAGCACTACCAGGAGATTTTGCAAGTGCCAAAAAACTTCTAGCTCATCGAGAAGACATAATTGAAGAAGGAAGGCAGAGCGCCGAAAAATTGATTGCTCACGCTCGAGAAGAAGTTGCACGAATGGTGGAGCAAACCGCAATTGTTGCTGCTGCAAGAGAAGAAGCAGCTCGACTTGTAGATGAGGCTCATAATAAAGTCGAGAAGGAAAGAGAAGAAGTCGACGCTTATATTGATTCACGACTTGCTACTTTGGAAGTTATATTAAATAAAACTTTGGAGGCGGTAAATCGCGGCCGCGAACGTTTAGCGGGCGCGAGCGATAAAGATGTGCTTTCGCAACTTGCCGATGACTAATGGAAAGTCCATTTAAAGTAAATTTGCATGAACTCCCGCGTCGGGCAGGAGAACATAAAAGTTATAGTTTAAATTTCCCTGCGCCTGAAGCAATCGGCAATCCGCTTCTTGAAATTCCTGCAGGGGAGTTTCTGGAGATAAGTTTTGAAGCCGAATCCGTGGCAGATGGCGTTTTGATTTCCGGTTCTGTCAGAAGTCACGCTAAGGGTGAATGTGGCCGATGCCTAGAGAAAATTTCAGAAGATATCGACCAGAAATTTCAAGAGCTGTTTTTCTATGAAAGTCGCATAGAAGAAAACGATGATGATTTGTTTGTTATGGATGGAGATTTTGCAGATATCGAAACTCCGATACGAGATGCAGTAGTTCTGGCGATGCCAATTAACCCGCTCTGTAAGGCGGATTGCAAAGGATTGTGCAGTGAATGTGGCGAAAAGTTGGAACTTCTTGAGCCTGGTCATATGCATGAAAAGATCGATCCTCGCTGGTCGGGATTAAGTGGCTGGCAGCCAAAATAGGCTCCGATTTGGCAACTGGTCAGGCGTTGGTGGATACTTACGCCTCTGATTCGAAGAAATAATTAAGCAGATAGAAGGAGACGGCAGTGCCATTACCTAAACGAAAAATGTCACGTTCACGCACTCGCCATCGTCGTAGCTCTTGGAAGGCAACTCCTGCAGCAACTGCAAATTGCAGCCAGTGCCAACAACCAAAATTGCAACACACTGCATGCCCTACATGTGGCACGTATAAGAATCGCCAAGTTCTAGAGGTTTAGTCCTGTCCCGGGAGCTGAATGAAAAGCTCGGGGTCCAATTAAGTCCAGAGCTCCTTAAGCTTGCGCTTACCCATAGATCTTTTGCATATGAATCTGGCGGCTTGCCAACAAATGAAAGATTGGAATTTCTAGGCGATAGCGTATTGGGGCTCGTAATTACTGAAGAACTCTATGAGAGGTTTCCTGATCTAGACGAATCTCGACTCTCACCGCTTCGGTCTGGAGTTGTGAATATGAGAGCACTAGCAACAATTGCAAGATCTTTAAATTTAGGCGCTGCACTTCATATTGGTAAAGGTGAAGAAGTAACCGGAGGGCGTGATAAGAATTCAATTCTTGCCGACGCTTTTGAAGCGCTGGTTGGAGCCATCTACCTTGAATTCGGTTTTGAAAAATCTAAAACGATAATTTTGCATTTGATGTCGAATGTAATTGAGGAAGCCATTACTCGTGGTTCCGGCTTGGACGGTAAAACCGCGCTGCAGGAGATTGTTGCTGCTAAAGGATGGTTACCTCCAGAATATCGTGTAACTGAATCTGGACCAGATCATGATAAGAGTTTCGAGGCAATCGCAATTGTCGCTGGGAATGAATACCCAGTAGGACGTGGAAAAAGTAAACGTGAAGCCGAACAAGATGCCGCTCGGATGGCTTTTGAAGCAATCAGCAATTTGAATTAGTTATGCCAGAACTTCCAGAAGTTGAAACCGTTCGACGTGGTTTGGCTCCAATACTTACTGGAAAGCAAATTAAATCAATAACCTCCCTGCATCCCAGATTAGAACGACGTAGCGAGAATCTCTCGCTAGCTTCCACAAAAGGTGCTCGAATCATGAGCGTGGAACGTAGGGGAAAATATCTCTGGTTTAAGTTAGATAGGGAACTGGCAATAGTTGGCCACCTCGGAATGAGTGGACAGATGTTGATTGTTCCTAAAACTTCACCACTTGAGAAACATGCGCGCGCAGTTATCGATTTCGGAGACAAAAAGCTTGAGTTCCGCTTTGTAGATCAACGTACTTTTGGCTGGCTCGCAGTTGCAGAACTAATTGATAGCGAAAACGGCCAAATTCCTCAAATATGCACTCACATCTCCTTAGACCCATTTGACCCGCAATTCGATTTGAAAGCTGCGGCAAAAGCAATCGGAAATCGGAGAACGGAAATTAAACGAGTTCTGCTAAATCAAGAAGCTGTCAGTGGAATTGGCAATATTTATGCCGACGAAGCGTTGTGGCTTGCAAAGATTCATCCTGAGACTCGGACCGAAAAATTAACAGAAAGAGAAATAATCAAGATTCTTAATTGCGCAAGGAAAGTTATGAATAGTGCGTTAGCTCAAGGTGGCACCAGTTTTGATGATTTATATATAAACGTGAATGGCGAGAGTGGATACTTCGAAGTTTCGCTACGCGTTTATGGGCGAGAGGGCGAACCATGTACCCGGTGTCGAACCCCAATCCGAAGGATTGTTTTTGCTAATCGATCTTCACATTTCTGTCCGCATTGCCAAAAGCGGGGAAAATCAACTGGAAACCGGGGGCTTAAATCAGGGAAGGCGCGGGGCTAGCCACTAAGTTCTACCTGTGTATTTAAAGAGTATGACCCTAAAGGGCTTTAAGTCCTTTGCGGCTCCAACCACCCTACGGTTTGAAACCGGAATAACTTGCATCGTGGGTCCGAACGGATCAGGAAAGAGCAATGTTGTAGATGCACTTTCTTGGGTAATGGGTGAACAGGGCGCAAAAAGTTTGCGTGGCGGAAAGATGGAAGATGTCATCTTTGCTGGAACTTCTGGGCGAGCGCCGTTGGGTCGCGCTGAAGTTGCAGTGACGATCGACAATACAGATGGCGCGCTTCCCATTGACTACACCGAAGTAACAATCTCTCGCACCCTGTTTAGAAATGGTCAGAGCGATTACCAGATAAATGGTGAAAGCGTCCGCCTCTTAGATATTCAAGAGCTATTAAGTGATAGCGGTATCGGGCGCGAGATGCACGTAATTGTTGGCCAAGGACAACTTGATGCAATTTTGTCTGCAAATCCTGAAGAGCGTAGAGGTTTCATTGAGGAAGCAGCTGGAATTCTTAAACATCGCAAGCGTAAAGAAAAAGCATTACGAAAGCTCGAGTCAATGCAGGCCAATATGTCTCGAGTACAAGATTTAACTAATGAACTTCGCAGACAATTAAGACCACTAGGCAAGCAGGCAGAAGTCGCCAAGAAAGCAGCAGTTATCCAGGCTGAAGTTCGTGACGCCAGACTGCGCTTATTAGCTGATGACGTAGTCAACTTTAGAGCGACTTTAAGTTCAGAAGTCGCCGATGAAACTGCGCTGCGAGCCAGACGTACTGAAGTAGAAATCGACCTAGAGCGTTTACGAGGGCGTGAAGTAGAGCTAGATAATGTTGCGATAGTAGAAGGACCGTTACTTGCTGCTGCTCAAGACAATTACTACAACTTAACTTCGCAACGAGAAAAACTTCGTGGTACCCAGAATCTAGCTTCAGAGCGCGCTCGCTTTCTGGCTGAAGAAGTTGAGGAAGCTCGTTCAAGTGGTCGTGATCCGGAGATGATGGAAGCCGAAGCCATCGGATTACGGCAAGAGGAATCTGTTTTACGAAATGAGATTTCAAAAGCAACTTCAGATTTAGAAGCGGCGGCTCGAAATGTTAATCAATTGGAAGAGAATCTTAAGCAAGAAGAAAATTTGGTAGCAGCAGCACTTCGCGCGATTGCAGATCATCGCGAAGGAACAGCGAGACAAGAAGGTCATATCAAGAGCCTTCAATCAGCGATTGCAAGTTCTACTGCGGAAATTTCGCGACTGGAAACAGCGCTTGCTGATGCAACAAGAAGAGTTGAAATTGCTCGTGGCGAGTTTGCAGGATTAGAAAATGAAATTGCTGGCTTAGGCGCAAGCGAACTAGGTTTAGATGCAGAGTTCGAGAAATCCAAGAATGGACTTCTGGAAGCAAAAACTAGGTTTGAAAAGTTGCAGAATGAACTTAATCAGGCGGAAAAAACCAAGGCATCGCTAAGTTCAAAGGTAGATGCTTTAAGACAAGCGACTTTGCATAAAGATGGAAGTGGTGCTCTTCTCAATAATGGTCGCGGTATTCAAGTTCGCGGCAGTGTTGCATCTTTAATCAAAGTTGAATCAGGTTGGGAAAACGCAGTTTCAGCCGCATTGGGTTCATTGGCTAATGCCATAGTTGTAAATGATCCTAAGAGCGCTATTACTGCGCTTTCATTCCTAAAATCTGAGAGCGCTGGAAATGCAGAACTTCTAATTATTGAGGGCGCTAATCAAAGCGATTTCCAATATCCAAGTGGCGTAACTCCGCTTTCAACAAAAGTCACTTCTGCAACTCTAGGTAATGTCATTCCGAATCTTCTAGCTGGCTATATCGCAGTCGATTCTCTGGAAGATGTAAGTGAGAATTCGAATCTAATTGCTGTCACGCGCGACGGCGATTTGATCGGCAGAGGTAGAGCAAGAGGTGGATCGAGTGTAACTACCTCTCTTATTGAAATAAATGCCTTAATCGAACAGAGCGAAATAGATTTAGTAAAAATTACACATGAATGTGACCGCTTAGTATTTGAAATTTCTACGCAAGAAAATGAAGTTAGGGAAAAGCAAAGTAAATACGATGAGTCGTTAGCTCGACTCAATGAATCGGATGCTCGAATGGCTGGATTAGCGGAACAGATTGCCGCAGCAAGTCAAAATGTGAAGAGCGGAAGTGCTGAGATTGAAAGAATTGCTAACTCAATTGCCGAAGTCAAACACGGAGTTGAACTCGACAAAGCTGATCTGGAAATTGCAGAACGAGAATTTAAATCAGGTGAAGAACCTTCGGAGCCGGACACCACTCAATTAGAAAATCTTCGCGCCTCCGTGGCGACAGCAAGAGCGTTAGAAGTCGAAGCACGTTTAAGCCTTCGCACGATTGAAGAACGAGCAACAGCAATAGCTGAACGTGCTGCAACTCTTGAGCAAGCTGCGATTAGCGAACGTGAGTCAACAGTTAGACAAATTGCAAGAAGAGAGGCGCGCGCACGTGGAGCAGTTGTTGCTCAAGCAATTGCAGATGCTGCTTACGAAGCATTAATTCAAATTGAAAATTCAATTTCGCGCGCTAACCACGAGCGAGCGAGATTGGAGGACTCTCGAACATCTCGCGACGGTGAGATTTTGACTATTCGAGCGCAAATCAGAGATCTCGCATTAGAAATGGAACAACTTACCTCGAGCGTTCATCGCGACGAGATTGCCAGAGCCGAACAACGACTAAGAATTGAACAACTGGAAGTACGAGCGATGGAGGAATTTGGAGTTGACTCTGAAACTCTAATTGCTGAATTTGGTCCGGATAAAGATGTGCCAACATTTATTGAAAATGATGCAGGTGAACTATTGCACGGAGAGTTGATTCCGTTTGTGCGCGAACAGCAAGAGAAGAGATTGGCGGCTGCTGAACGTTCTCTCGCGCTACTTGGAAAGATTAATCCGCTGGCTTTAGAAGAATTCTCATCACTTGAAGAACGCCTCAAATATCTTGCTGAGCAGTTAGAAGATTTGAAGAAATCCAAGAAAGACTTGATGGATATCATCAAAGAAGTTGATGAGAAAGTGCAACAGATTTTTGAAGAGGCCTATCGTGACACCGCGGTAGAGTTCGAAAAAATCTTCGCCAGACTTTTCCCTGGCGGTGAAGGTCGACTAATACTTACTGATCCAAGTGACCTATTAAATTCTGGCGTAGATGTGGAGGCACGTCCGCCTGGAAAACGAATAAAGAGACTTTCTTTACTCTCTGGCGGCGAGCGATCTTTAACTGCAGTTGCGTTATTGGTTGCCATTTTTAAAGCAAGGCCAAGTCCATTCTACGTAATGGATGAGGTTGAAGCTGCCCTCGATGATGCCAACTTAGGTCGTTTACTTGGCGTTCTTGAAGAGCTACGTGCAGCTTCACAGCTAATCATCATTACTCACCAGAAACGAACGATGGAAATTGCTGATGCGCTTTATGGCGTAACAATGCGTGGCGATGGCGTTTCCGAAGTTATTTCTCAACGCTTACGCGAAGTAGCGTCCGAAACGGTGTAACGATGGGTCTTTTTGGATCCTTCATTTCAAAATTTTCACGCAGCCGGGCCTCTCTTGATGATTTGGCTTCGTTCAAAAAAATATTGATCGAATCTGATCTTGGCGCGCAATTTGCAGAGGAACTAATCAATTTAGTCAAGAAAGCTGAGCTCTCTGAACTTCATGATTTACTTGCCAAAGAGATAAAAGGAAAACTTTCCGCAAAATCCCGAAAACTAAATAAGGTAGATGGTCGTTTAACAACGATTTTAATTGTTGGCGTCAACGGAACAGGCAAAACAACTACCGCAGCAAAATTAGCCCAAAAACTAAAATCAGATGGGCAAAAAGTTATGCTAGCCGCGGCAGATACTTTTCGAGCGGCAGCTGTCGATCAACTTGTAACGTGGGGTGATCGAATTAGTGTTCCCGTAGTCGTAGGAAAGATCAATGGCGATCCAGCGGCTGTATCTTATGAAGCCGCCCAGCGAGCTTTACAAGAATCAATCGATGTTCTAATTATTGATACTGCAGGTAGGTTGCATACCAAATCCGATTTGATGGATGAATTAACAAAAGTGCGACGAGTTATCGAGAAATTAACTCCAGTCGACGAAGTTCTATTTGTTTTGGATGGAACCATGGGACAAAACGGAATTACGCAGGCTCAAACTTTTGCTAAAGCAACTGATTTGACTGGAATTGTTGTAACAAAATTGGATGGCTCGACCAAAGGTGGAATAGCAGTATCTGTGGAACATACTTTAGATATCCCAATAAAATTCATTGGCACAGGTGAATCTGTGTCAGATATTCAAGAATTTGATCCCGATAAATTCGTTTCTGAACTTTTAGCTTAAGCCAGTATTGTTGAGCCGTGTTTGAAGCGCTATCTGAGAGATTCACTAACGCCCTGACATCCCTACGTCGCAAGGGGCGAATTTCCGAATCTGATATCGAAGAGATTACCTCGGAGATTCAAGGCGCATTGCTAGAGGCCGATGTCTCCTTAAGTATTGCTACTGATTTTGCGCGACGTGTCAGTGAGATTGCAAAAAGTGAGTTATCTGAAATACAACGCAAAACTAATCAAGCTGATGAAGTTTATAAGATTATAAATAACCAACTTACCGAAATTCTTGGTGGGCAGGCAAGGCGCATTAGAATTGCGAAGAATCCACCGACTGTAATTATGTTGGCGGGTCTTCAAGGATCAGGAAAAACTACATTTGCAGGAAAGTTAGCAAAATATTTAAAAGATCAAGGAAATACTCCCATCTTGGTCGCTGCAGATCTACAGCGTCCAAATGCGGTAACTCAACTTTCTACATTGGCGAAGAGCGTGAACGTTCCGGTGTTTGCTCCTGAGCCAGGTAATGGTCAAGGCGATCCAGTTTCAGTTGCCAGATTAGCTATCGAGCATGCCAAGAATAAATTTTTCAATTTGGTGATTATTGATACCGCTGGTCGACTTGGCGTTGATTCCGTACTTATGGATGAGGCGAAGAGAATCAAAGAAACAGTTAATCCTGACGAGGTCCTATTTGTCGTAGATTCGATGATTGGTCAGGATGCCGTTAATACGGCAAAGGCATTTGAAGATGGCGTTGGAATTGATGGCGTCGTTCTTACAAAGTTGGATGGTGACGCTAAAGGCGGTGCTGCACTATCAATTGTAGAAACAATAAAGAAACCAATTATTTTTACATCTACAGGTGAGAAATTAACCGATATTGATTATTTCTACCCAGATCGAATGGCCTCTCGAATCCTCGGCCTTGGCGATATAGCAACATTGGCCGAGCAAGCAAAGCAATCGATAGATGAGAAGACAGCCAAGAAGCTTGAAGAGAAATTTATCTCAGGCGAATCATTTACCTTGGAAGATTTCTTGGAGCAGATTCAAGCTATGCAGAAGATGGGATCCATGACAAAGATTTTAGGTATGTTGCCGGGCGCCAATAGTGCAGCTATGAAAAAGCAGATGGCAGCTTTAGATGATAATGAACTTATAAAGACTCGGGCAATTGTGCAATCGATGACTCCTGCTGAGCGAATCGAACCGAAGATCCTTAATGGATCTCGAAGGTTGCGAATTGCAAACGGCAGTGGGCGAACAGTCTCTGAAGTTAATAATCTCGTAGAGCGATTCACTGCTGCACAAAAGATGATGAAGCAAATGCGGTCTGGGAATCCATTACCTAATCCGGGTCTTGGCCTGCCTGCAAATTTTCCGCCGGTGGGATTAGGGCCAAAGCCATCTGCAAATAAGCCGGTAAAGAAATCGAAATCAGGAAATCCTGCAAAACGTGCGCTGGAAGAGGGGCGCTAGACCCAAATTGGGCGAATAGGCAGGCTCATGGCAGGATAAGCACCCTGTTCAGGAGCCCTCTACCTCTTGACCGGCACCCGTAAAAAAAGTTCACTCGTAGTTGCCATGGCATCCCACTCGTGGCCTTTCGATTGATCGACTAAACAAGGAGAAAGCCCAAAGTGGCAGTAAAGATTAGATTAGTACGACTTGGAAAAATTCGTACTCCGCATTATCGAATTGTTGTAGCAGATTCTCGTAAAGCGCGAAATGGTTTAAAGATTGAGGAAATCGGCCGCTATTCACCGGCATCGGATCCATCTCTTATCGAAGTCAACTCGGATCGAGCACAACATTGGTTAAAGCAAGGTGCTCAGCCAACAGAAGCTGTAACAGCTCTGCTAAAAATTACAGGTGATTGGCAAAAATTTAAGGGTGTAGCAGGTGGCGAGGGAACGCTAAAGACTCTTCCAGCTCGTTCTGATAAGCGAGTTGCTTATGAAGCTGCAGTTAAAGCTGCGATGAATGAGCCAAAAGATGGCGCAACAACAATGAAGAAGCGAGCTGCTGAGAAACTTGCAGCCAAATCTGCTCCAGCAGATGCGCCAAGTTCAGAGTCCGCACCAGCTGAATCAACACCAGTTGAATCAACAGCAGTTGAGTCGGCTCCAGTTGAATCCGCACCAGTTTCAGAAAATGAAGTAAGTGCGGAAGTTGCAACTGAAGTTGTTGCAGAAGCAGCAACTGAAACCCCTGCGGAGTAAATATGATTGAAGAAGCTCTCGAACATTTAGTAAAGGGCATCGTCGATAACCCTGAAGAAGTTGTTATCACTGAACGTGATGGTCGGCGCGGCACAACTTTAGAAGTACGTGTTCATCCAGATGACATCGGCAAGGTAATTGGTCGCAATGGAAGAACTGCTAAGGCGCTTCGCACCGTTGTATCGGCGCTTGCTGGTCGAAGTGTTCGCGTAGATCTCATCGAGGCAGACGAAGCTCGCTAGTTGTTACTTGTAGTAGGTCGAATTGGTCGCGCACATGGTTTGCGCGGCGAGGTCACCATTGAGGTAAGAACTGATAATCCAGAAGAGAGATTTGCCGTGGGCAATATCCTGATAACCGATCCAAGCGAATTAGGACCCTTAGAAATCGAATCGTTGCGCAACCACAACGGAACGTTTCTGCTTTCATTTAAGGGAAGACAGGATCGCAATCAAGCAGAATCATTGCGAAACACAATTCTATTAGCCGATGTAGTAATTAATAATCATGAATCTAGCGATAATTTTCATATTTCGCAGATTATTGGATTATCTGTGAAGAATATAAGTGGATTGATTTTGGGCACTGTAAAGGATGTTTTAGAACTACCTTCTCAAGATACATTGGTAATAGAAGCAACAAATGGCCAAGAGTTCCTTCTACCATTTGTTAAAAAGCACGTTCCCACTGTGAACTTAGAGAAAAAAGAAATTATCATTGATAATTATGAAGGCTTGATATGAAAATTACCGCAATAACGATATTTCCAGAGTATTTCGCGCCGCTAAAATTATCTTTAATAGGTAAAGCGATTGAAAATAAATACCTTGAATTTTCTACTGTAGATCTGCGTAGTTATGCGCAAGGTGTTCATCGAAGCGTTGACGACACGCCTTATGGTGGCGGCGCCGGGATGGTTATGTCACCAGAACCTTGGGGCAAGGCAATTGACGAGGTTTTAAATTCAAGTGATGAAACCGTTGATCTGATTATTTTGACTCCAAGTGGCGAGAAATTTAACCAGCCTCTAGCTAAAGATCTGGCAAATTCCAAACACATCACTTTTGTTTGCGGCCGATACGAGGGAATTGATTCACGAGTGTCTGATTTCTATCGAGAAGCCCCTAAGGCGCGAGTACGGGAAATTTCAATTGGTGATTATGTTTTAAATGGTGGAGAAGTAGCAGCGCTTGTAATTATTGAAGCTGTAACTCGATTGATTCCTGGAGTCATTGGAAATCCGGAATCGCTCTTGGAGGAGTCTCATAATCAGATTGGCCAGTTGGAGTATCCGGTTTACACCAAGCCACCAATCTGGCGGAACCTTCCAGTTCCTGAGGTTTTAATTTCTGGGAATCACGGCGCTATTGCCAAATGGCGGCAAGAGGAATCAAAAAAACGCTCACACTCTCAGAAATCTTCCGATAATCCGGAATAAATCCGACACGCCGACCGTTGGGCAGGACATAAGTAAGGGACTTGGGCATTATCCGCCCGAGAACGAGAGGTGGTGAGGTAATGGCAACGGATTACGATACGCCGCGAAAAACGGATGAAGAGCTCCATGAGGAGTCAATTGAAGAATTAAAAGCTAAACGCGCTGAAGCACAATCAGGGCAGATTGATGTTGATGAAGAAGATCCCGAGAACGTTGAGTTACCTGGCGCAGATTTGTCAGGCGAGGAGCTTGCGGTTCGAGTTGTGCCGCGCCAAGAAAATGAGTTCACATGTTCTCGTTGCTTCTTGGTACATCACCATACTCAGCTCGCTCGAGGCGAAGGCGCAAAAGCAATCTGTAAGGATTGCGCTTAACTCGAAAGCTTTTCTTTAAGTTCGCTACCTCTCCGCGTACTTATAATCCAGTTCGAATTCGGGTCTCTCTTATCATTAATTTCGATTTTCAAGCCGGTCTTAATCCAGAATCTAATTGCTAAAAAATTATTGCGAGTATTGCGCGCAATCTTTAGCTCAGCTTCATTTAGTACTTTCAACTTACCCATAAACTCTTTCTCTAACTTAGCGTTTCCCACTCTTAATAAATTATCTTGGTAATTAATTACCAATCTTGTTTTGTAAGCCAAAAGTAGCGTTCCAAAAGTAAGAAGTGCAGTAAAAATAAGCATCTGCAGGTTAGTTAGCACCACTCCAACCGCGATAATAATTGCCATATTCAATGTCAGAAAAAGAAGCCAGAGACGAATGGGCCACCAGATAACTTCAGAGAAGGTCGTTTTCGACACAGCGGTCAGATTACTTCAATTTCAGGGTAATCTTGGCGACATGTCCCGCGGATTAAGTATCACTCCACCAGCCGGAGTTTCGATTCCAGCGCGCCACCCAAAGGCACCTGCTCCCGGATCATTACTTGGTTCTCACAATCAAGATTGTTTTGGTTGCGGAGCGTCACATCCCACAGGACTTCATCTGACTGCCTATTCAGGCGAAGGTATGACCATTACTGCGAAATTTGTAGTAACAGAACATCATCAAGGCGCGCCTGGATTAGCGCATGGTGGATTACTTTCTTGTGCTTTTGATGAAGCGCTTGGAAAGTTAATGTGGCTAGTTAGAGAACCAGCAGTTACAGGAAAGCTTGAAACTTCTTTTTTGATGCCAGTTCAAGTTGGTAAAACTCTTTTTATAACTGCAGAAATTACCGGACAAGAGGGAAGAAAGATTTACTGTCGAGCAGAAGGCAGAATTGGCTCAGAAGATGGTCCAGTTGCTGTCGAAGCAGCTGCCATTTTTATTGTTGTTCCCCTAGAGCATTTTATTAACAACGCACCAGAGGGTTTTCGCGAAGCGCTTTTCGGGATGAATGGAAAATCACCCGAGTTAGAAATTAATCCATGAAGGTTTTGATTACTCGCCTTGATAAAGAATTACCAATTCCAAGTTATGCAAAGCCAGGAGATGCCGGAGCTGATCTTTATTCACGGGTAGATACTGAATTAAAGCCAGGAGAGCGCAAACTTATTCCGACTGGAATTGCAATTGCGATTCCACCTGGTTATGCAGCATTTGTTCATCCAAGATCAGGTCGAGCAATTAAAGAAGGTCTCGGTATGGTCAATGCGCCGGGCACGGTGGATGCTGCCTATCGGGGAGAATTACAAGTCATACTTATTAATCATGATTCTGCTCAAACGATAAAAATCGAGCGCGGTGAACGTATCGCCCAGCTCGTGATTCAAAGAGTTGAACATGGTGAATTCATTGAGGTAGATGAACTTCCGGGCAGTCCACGGGGTGAATCGGGATTTGGATCAACTGGTAAAAAATGAGCGAGAATCAAGATAAAGAGAAAATCCTTAATGCCCTTGGTGGCAAGAAAGGTTTAATCGACTCAGGACTTCCAGCATTAATTTTCTTAGTTTCATTTAATTTTAATCAAGATGTTAGAAATTCTGCTTACCTCGCCTTAATCTTTTCGCTGGTTGTCACCTTAATTAGATTGTTTAGGCGTGAAACTATTCAGCATGCAGTGTCTGGCGTAATCGGTGTTGCCCTTTGTGCTTGGCTGGCCAATAGAAGTGGCAAGGCCGAAGATTTTTACCTTCCAGGTCTTTGGACAAATATCATTTATGGAGTCGCATACACAATTTCAAATCTGATTCGCTGGCCCGTTGTTGGACTTGTTCTCGGACCAATATTGGGTGAAAATTTTAAATGGCGTCAAGATGAAGCAAGACGTTCGGTTTATGTTAAAGCCACTTGGGTTTGGGTTGCTTTATTCGCAATAAGGCTAGCGGTTCAGTTACCTCTTTATCTATCGGGAAATGTAAATGCTTTAGGAACTGCACGACTAGCTATGGGTTATCCGCTTTTCTTCTTGGCCGCATATTTAACTTGGCAGATCATAAAAAATGGCCCCAAGATGAGAGCCGATCTGTATCCAAAAGATTAATTTGAGCTTACAAAACAACCTTTAATTAGCGGCTCAGCTTCACTTGACGCCACAAAGATTAACTCGTCACCGGCAGCAAATACTTCATGCGCGCTTGGTGGAATTACATGTCTATCTCTAATTAATGCAGCCAGTGAAACATCTTTTGGAAGAACTACTTCCGATACAGATTTACCAACGCATTTTGAATTGTCAGGAAGGGTAATTTCAACGAGATTTGCCTCGCCGGATTTAATTGAAAATAGTCGGACCACATCTCCTACGCTGACAGCTTCTTCAACAAGTGCAGCAATTATTCGCGGAGTTGATACAGCGACATCAACTCCCCATGAAGAATCAAATAACCACTCATTTTTTGGATGATTAACTCTGGCAACAACGCGAGGAACTCCGTACTCAGTTTTTGCAAGCAGAGAGGCAACCAGATTAACTTTGTCATCGCCAGTTGCTGCCACTAAAACTTGGCACTGATCTAGTCCAGCCTTATCTAGAGTTGTAATCTCACAGGCATCCGCAAGAAGCCACTCTGCATTTGGAACGCTCTCCATTTTGAGTGCTTTTGGATTCTTATCGATAAGCAGAACTTGATGGCCATTTGATAGTAATTCTCTGGCTATCGCTCTGCCCGCATTTCCAGCCCCTGCAATTGCTATCTTCACTGATCGCTCCTTGGGGGATTGGACAATGATTGAGTGATTTCAGTTAGCTCAGTGTCACTTGATAAAACGTAAAGTACATCGCCTTCTTGTAAAACTGTGTGCTCATCCGGAATTAATCCCTCGCCAAGTCTTGTGATGAATGCGACCCGAGCTGGTGTTAACTCTTCGATTGAAAATACCGGATTTCCAAACCAGTCACTGTGCACATGTACCTCTGAAAGTTGGACTTTTCCAGATGCATCCTGCCATTCAGATTTAGCGCCAGAAGGAAGAATCCTTCTCATAATTTGATCGGTAGTCCAAAGAACTGTAGCTACGGTTGGAATTCCAAGGCGTTGATAAATCTCAGCTCTACCAGGATCGTAAATTCTGGCAACAACATTTTTTACACCATAAGTTTCGCGGGCTACACGCGCCGCAAGAATGTTTGAGTTGTCTCCATCTGAAACCGCCGCAAATGCATCAGCTCTCTCAATTCCAGCTTCTAATAATGTATCTCTATCAAATCCAATACCTGCAACGGTTAGGCCGTTGAAATCAGCACCCAGTCTTCGAAATGCTTCTCTATCTTGATCAATTACAGCAACGGAATGGCCCAAATTCTGAAAGTCTCTAGCCAAAGTGGAGCCGACGCGACCGCATCCCATAATCACGATGTGCACAATGAGAGAATTTACACCTTAGTTGCGACTCTAACGAATCCATGCGAGAAAGGCAGATAAATGAATATCGGCGAGGAAGTAAT
Source organism: uncultured Clavibacter sp. (assembly GCA_964428285.1). Classification (GTDB taxonomy): domain Bacteria; phylum Actinomycetota; class Actinomycetes; order Nanopelagicales; family Nanopelagicaceae; genus MAG-120802. The sequence goes on along the minus strand of CAYRXG010000006.1, from coordinate 7,701 downwards.
CGTTGATATTCAAGCAATTGCACATGGCGGTCATTGTGTAGCTCGCCATGATGGCAGAGTTATTTTTGTTCGCCATGCAATTCCAGGCGAAAAAGCGAAAATAAAAATAACTGGTGTTTCAAAGAATTTTGCCCGAGCAGATGTTGTGGAGGTTATAGAAATCTCTGCAGATCGAGTTGCTCCAAAATGTAAATTTGCAAAAAGTGATGGCTGCGGTGGCTGCGATTTTCAACATATAAATCCAGAGCGACAGAGAGCTCTCAAATCAGAGATCATCACAGAGCAGTTCCGTCGACTAGCTAGTTTAGATATCTCCGTCACTGTAGAAGAAGTTCTACCAGTATTTGGATGGCGCACTCGAATGGAATTCACTGCCACTTCCAATCGTAAAGCTGGATTATTTAAGGCTAGAAGTAATGAACTCATCGAAATTGATTCATGCCAGATAGCGGATCCAAAAATTGATATCGGAAATTTAAATTCGCTAAAGCCACCCACTGGCAAGAAGATAGATGCGATAGTGGCTAGCGATGGAAATGTAGATTATTTCATTGAGGGTCGAGATAATTTCAAGCTAGTTAAGCAAGAAGTTGATGGTTTTGAATTTCAAATTTCACCGGAGAGTTTCTGGCAGAGTCACAAACGTGCTGCGGAAGTTTTATCTGAAGTAGTTTTCAATTTTGCAAGATATCAAAATGCTGATCATGTATTTGATCTTTACTCAGGAGTTGGTTTATTCGCCGCAAGAGCAGTATCTGCAGTCGGTCCTGCTGGACGGATCACGATGATAGAAGAGTCTCTCTCGGCAACTACTGATGCCAAGCGAGTTTTTGCTGAAGTATCTAATGTGGAGGTCGTGCAGGGAAGAGTTGAAAAATCTTTAACTAAATTTGCAAGAGCTGATGTTGTAATTGCCGATCCACCAAGAACAGGCGCAGGTGCAAAAGTTCTACAAGAGATTGTTCGACTCGCCCCGAGAACATTGATTTATGTGGCATGTGATCCTGCGGCTCTAGCCAGAGACACCGCAACTCTCTTATCTTCTGGGTTCAAATTGGATTCAATGCGAGCTTTTGACCTATTCCCAATGACCCAGCACATGGAAGTTGTGGCGAGGTTCATCAAGTAGGTACTAACCCAATCTATTCGCTGCTAGAGCCGTCCAGTTAGGATAGGCAGGTGAGTAAAGATTCTTTCAATGTCCGAAAAAAACTTGAAGTAGCAGGCAAGAGTTACGAGATCTTTGATCTAACCAAATTAGAAGGCTCAGAAACTCTGCCATTTTCACTAAAAATACTTCTTGAAAATTTACTCCGCACTGAAGATGGTGCGAATATCACCGCCGAACAGATCAAAGCATTAGCCAGCTGGAATCCTGAATCTAATCCGGATACTGAAATCCAATTCACTCCAGCAAGAGTGATCATGCAAGATTTCACCGGAGTTCCCTGCGTCGTGGATCTCGCGACTATGCGAGAAGCGTTGGCTGAACTTGGAGGAGATCCTGCAAAAGTTAATCCATTGGCGCCGGCAGAACTCGTAATTGACCACTCGGTTATTGCCGACAAATACGGAACTTCATCTTCTTTCAGCGAAAATGTTGATATTGAATACCAGCGCAATACCGAACGTTATAGATTCCTACGGTGGGGTCAGACTGCATTCGATGAATTTAAAGTTGTTCCGCCCGGAACGGGAATTGTTCATCAGGTAAACATTGAGTATTTAGCAAGAGTAGTTATGACGCGCGAAGTAAACGGAACTTTGCGTGCCTATCCAGATACAGTTGTCGGAACCGATTCGCACACCACGATGGTTAATGGTTTGGGAGTTTTAGGTTGGGGAGTTGGAGGAATTGAAGCTGAAGCTGCACTCTTGGGTCAGCCAGTCTCAATGTTGATTCCTAGAGTTGTTGGTTTCAAACTAAATGGCGCATTAAATGCCGGCACGACAGCAACAGATTTAGTATTAACAATCACCGAAATGCTTCGTAAGCATGGCGTAGTAGGCAAATTTGTTGAGTTCTATGGGCCGGGTGTCAGTGCACTGCCGATGGCCAATCGAGCCACAATCGGAAATATGTCTCCAGAATATGGATCGACAGTTGCTATTTTCCCAATCGATGAAGAGACTCTTCGCTATCTCGAATTAACCGGCAGAAGCAAAGAGCAAATTGAGTTAGTTGAGAAATACGCAAAATCACAGAATATTTGGCACGATCCAAATGCGACTCCTCGTTATTCGGAACATCTAGAACTCAATCTTTCTAGCGTTGTTCCTTCAATTGCAGGTCCAAAGCGCCCGCAAGATCGCGTTCCATTAAATGATGCAAAAAATTCATTTGCTAAATCGCTACCTGGTTATCTGACGGAGAAGACAAAAAGCGGAGATATACCAGTTATTGTTAATGGAAGAGAAGGAAAAGTATCTAACGGTTCAGTTGTAATCGCATCAATTACTTCTTGTACAAATACTTCAAACCCGAGCGTCATGATTGGCGCTGGATTATTGGCAAAGAAAGCTGCAGAACGTAATTTAACAAGTAAGCCTTGGGTCAAAACAACTCTTGCGCCTGGATCCAAAGTAGTAACAAATTATTACGATAAGGCTGGATTAACTCCGTATTTAGAGAAACTCGGTTTCAATTTGGTTGGTTATGGATGCGTTACTTGTATTGGAAATTCAGGGCCGCTACCTGCGGAAGTTAGCAAAGTTGTAAATGAGAACGATTTGGCAGTTGCAGCTGTTCTCTCCGGAAACAGAAATTTTGAGGGTCGCATTAGTCCGGATGTGAAGATGAACTACCTTGCATCTCCTCCTCTGGTGGTGGCTTATGCGCTAGCTGGTTCTATGGATCATGATTTTGAAAAAGATTCGCTAGGTAAAGACCAAAATGGCAATGATGTCTTTCTTAAAGATATCTGGCCCACGCCAAAAGAGATTCAGGAAGTGATTGATTCCGTAATTTCATCGGATATGTTCCGAAAAGATTACGCCAGCGTTTTTGATGGAGATAAACGATGGACTTCACTTGACACTCCAACTGGAAAGATTTTCGAATGGGATGCTAAATCTACTTATGTAAGAAAGCCTCCATACTTTGAAGGGATGCCACGTCAGCCCAAGCCGGTGACAGATATTTCTGGCGCACGCGTTCTTGCAAAATTGGGAGATTCAGTTACAACTGACCATATTTCGCCAGCCGGTTCGATCAAAGCTGACTCGCCAGCAGGTAAGTATTTGCAAGAGCATGGAGTGGCTAAAGCAGATTTCAACTCCTATGGATCTAGAAGAGGCAATCATGAAGTTATGATTCGTGGAACCTTTGCAAATATTCGTTTGAAAAACTTGTTGTTAGATGGTGTCGAAGGTGGTTTCACGAAGAATTTCTTATCTGGTGGCGAGCAAACAACCATCTACGAAGCATCCATGGCTTATCAGAACTCCGGAATTCCATTAATCATTCTGGCGGGCAAAGAATATGGATCTGGTTCGTCACGAGATTGGGCCGCTAAAGGCACTGCGCTACTTGGTGTAAAAGCAGTTATCGCAGAATCTTTTGAAAGAATTCATAGATCAAACTTGATTGGAATGGGCGTCCTCCCATTGCAGTTTAATGAAGGCGAGACGGCAACATCTCTTGGATTATTGGGAGATGAGATTTTTGATATATCTGGTGTCACTGAATTAAATAATGGAAAAATTCCTACTAACGTCACTGTAACTGCAGGCTCCAAGAAATTCACCGCTAGGGTCCGCATCGATACCCCTGGAGAAGCTGACTACTATCGCCACGGTGGAATCATGCAATACGTCCTCAGATCACTTCTTGGCTGATTTCTAGTTAGCATTAGAGTCATGAGATTCCTAGATCGTATCTCTTCACCCTCCGATCTCTCTCGAATGAGCACATCGGAACTGGCGCAGCTTTCCCAAGAGATTCGAGAATTCTTAATTGAAAAAGTTTCCAAGTCCGGCGGACATCTCGGACCAAACCTTGGTGTCGTGGAATTAACAATTGCGGTGCATAGAATATTTCAATCACCGCACGATGTAGTTCTTTTCGATACTGGCCATCAATCTTATGTTCACAAAATTCTCACGGGCAGAGCAGCGGGTTTTGAAAAACTGAGACAGCGCGGCGGCGTATCTGGCTATCCAAATCGTAGCGAGAGTAAACATGACATCATTGAAAATTCACATGCTTCAACTGCGCTCTCTTGGGCAGATGGAATTGCTCGTGGTTTTCAGGTGCAAGGAGTCAAAGATAGATTTGTTGTTGCGGTAGTTGGTGATGGCTCACTTACTGGCGGAATGGCATGGGAAGCACTCAATAACATTGCGGCATCTAAAGAACTTCCGCTCATTATTGTCGTTAACGATAATGAACGTTCGTATTCGCCCACTATTGGAGGCGTTGCAACATATCTTTCAACCCTGCGCGCCACAAAAGGTTATGAAAAGTTTTTAGATTGGGGCAAGGGAGTTTTGGAACGAACTCCAGTAGTTGGGCAACCAATCTACGAAACCTTGCATGGAATGAAGAAGGGGTTAAAAGATATTGTTGCTCCGCAGGGAATGTTTGAAGATTTGGGCTTGAAATATCTTGGACCTGTTGATGGACATGACATAGTTGCTTTAGAAAAAGCGTTAAACCAAGCAAAGAAGTTCTCAGGACCGGTTATCGTGCATGCAATTACTGAAAAAGGTAGAGGTCACGCTCCCGCCGTAAATGACGAGGCAGAGAAATTCCACGCAGTTGGCGTAGTAGATCCTGAGACTGGCGAACCTTTAGCAAAGTCCGGAAAGACTTGGACTCAAGAGTTTTCAGAGGCGCTAGTTAAAATTGGGAAAGAGCGTAACGATGTAGTCGCAATTACAGCTGCGATGCTTGGTCCAACTGGTTTGGATAAGTTCCAAGCAGAATTTCCAGATCGTACCTTTGATGTTGGTATTGCAGAACAACATGCGACAACTTCAGCTGCCGGACTGGCCTTTACTGGCCTACATCCAGTTGTCGCTGTTTATTCAACATTTTTAAATCGTGCATTTGACCAACTTCTTCTTGATGTTGCGCTTCATAAGGCTGGAGTCACATTTGTTCTAGATCGCGCAGGTGTTACGGGCGATGATGGACCGTCTCATAATGGTGTTTGGGATTTAGCTCTTACTGGAATTGTTCCAAGACTGCACGTAGCAGCCCCGAGAGATGGGATTCGACTTGAAGAATTGCTCCGCGAATGTGTAAATATAAAAGATGCACCCTCACTAATTCGATTCCCTAAAGGCGCTTTAAATCCAGAACTTCCCGCTTTTGAGCGCAGAGATGGAATCGATATTCTCTATCGCGGCGAGAGTCCGGATGTTCTATTAATTGCAGTCGGAGCAATGGCACAACTTTCCGTTGAAGCTGCTTCTCAGGCCTATCGCGAAGGTGTAGGAGTTACCGTTATTGATCCACGCTGGGTAAAACCATTACCAATACAGGCAATTTCAAAGATGGCTGAGAGATATGCACATGTGGTTGTTATCGAAGATGGTATTTCACATGGTGGAATTGCAAGTTCGTTATCAGAATTTTTCAGAACTTTAGAGATTGATACACCAATTCATTCCATTGGAGTCCCACTTGATTTCTACGAACACGCAAAGCGAGCTCAATTGCTAGAGGAAATGGGAATAACCGCACAAGCAGTAGCTCGTCAACTAGTTACTTGGTTTTCCAAGCGGGTTACGCAAGAAGCGACGCAACTCCATGTGGATGAAAACGTTGACCGCAAACCGCTTCACTAATTCCTTCTCGATCTAGATAAGGAAGTATTCCGCCAAGATGCATTGGCCATCCGGCGCCGAGCAACATGCAGAGATCAATTTCAGAAGCTGTCGCAACTACGCCCTCATCAAGCATCATTCGAGCT
>CAYRXG010000006.1:0-1773 GCA_964428285.1 uncultured Clavibacter sp. | reverse complement strand
GAGCTTCTTCTGCAAGCGCCTTTAGTGCACGCGCTCTAACCTCTTCCGCCGATGAAGGTTTAGTTCCTTTTTCGACAAGAGCAAGAGCTTCGTTATTTGGCAACAACTTTCCTGATTCATCTTTTACATAAAAAGACTTCACATTATTTTCTACCAAACGTTGCACCGTTGGCGAGATTCGATATCGCGGACCTAGATTTGCATTTAGAGTTTTTGAGACATGTAATGCCACTCCTGGACCTACTAGTCCAAATAGTTCTAGTGGAGACATTGGGAAACCAAGGGGCCTCAGAGCGCTATCGGCAACGTCATAAGGCGTTCCTTCATCGATAGCATCCGTGACTTCACCCATAAATCTTGTTAAGAGTCGATTTACAACAAAGCCCGGAGCATCTTTACAGATAATCATTGTCTTCTTTAACTCTTTACCGACATTTATCGCCGTTGCAGTGGTTGCATCATCCGTCTTGCTGGTGCGAGCAACCTCTAGCAAAGGCATAATCGCAACTGGATTAAAGAAGTGGAAGCCAACAACGCGTTCTGGATGTTGTAGGCCTTCTCCCATTTTTTCAACGGAGAGGGATGAAGTATTTGTTGCAAGTACACAATCAGGGGAGATGATTGCTTCCAAATCTTTAAACAGCTTCTGCTTAATGGAGAGCTCTTCAAAAACAGCTTCAACTACAAAATCGGCAGTTGCAAATACTTTCTGATCTACCGACCCAGAAACTAGACCCTTAAGTCTTCTGGCTCCTTCTTCATTTAGTCGCTTTTTCTCCACCAATTTATCGATTTCACCATGAATCCAAGCGATTCCTTTATCGACTCGAGCCTGATCAAGATCAGTGAGGACTACGGGAACTTTGAGGTTACGAATAAAAAGAAGCGCTAACTGAGATGCCATTAAGCCGGCTCCCACAATGCCTACTTTGGAAACTTTTCTAGCAAGCGAAGACTTTGGAGCGCCTTCGACTTTCTTGCGCTTCTTTTGAATTAGATTAAATGCATAAAGAGATGCGCGGAGTGGATTACTCATAACCAATTGGGCAAGAACTTCATCCTCGGCATCAAAGCCTTGATCTAAAGTGTTCTGTTGAGCAGCTGCGATTAACTCAAGAGCTCGACGTGGCGATTCAATATCAGCGCCCCCGTACTTTTTGGCAACAGCAGCTTTACCAGTAGCAATTGCGCGCTCCCATGAAGCGTTATCTTTGCTGTGGTCAACTCTTTCAATTTTATTTTTTCCACTAAGTATGTTTGCTGCAAAACGAACCGAGTTCTCTAAAAAGTCTGCCGGAGCAAACACAGCATCGACTACTCCAAGGGCTAGCGCATCTTTAGATTTCATCATCGTATTGTTATTAAGAGCATTTTGAATTATTACTTGTACTGCTTTTTCAGGCCCAATAAGTTTTGGCAAAATTGTTGCTCCGCCCCAGCCTGGTACTAAACCAAGGAAGCATTCAGGGAGAGCTGTAAATGCGGTTGTGGCAAGAGTTCGATAATTACAGTGCAGACCAATTTCAAGGCCACCACCAAGTGCTAGTCCATTGATGAATGCAAATGTTGGTTTCTTGCCGCGGCCTAATCTCTTAAATAAATCATGGCCAAATTTTCCGATAGCTAATGCCTGTTTGATATCTGTAACAAAAGGTAAGCCAGACAGATCAGCGCCAGCTGCAAAGATAAATGGCTTTCCAGTAATTGCAATTGCTGCCGCATCGCTTGATTCTGCAGTTGTTAAAGCTGCATCAATTTCTGCAAGCGATTTAG
>CAYRXG010000005.1:0-33662 GCA_964428285.1 uncultured Clavibacter sp. | reverse complement strand
CAGTTTCCGAAGTTTTGTTGGAAGAGTCAATTATTGGTTGGAAAGAGTTTGAGCTCGAAGTGATGCGTGATCATAAGGATAACGTTGTGATTGTCTGCAGTATTGAAAACATCGATCCTATGGGTGTTCATACCGGAGATTCAATAACGGTAGCACCAGCGTTGACTTTGACTGATGTCGAATATCAAAAACTGCGTGACCTCTCGATTGCCATCATTAGAGAGGTGGGTGTTGCAACTGGCGGATGCAATATTCAATTTGCAGTGAATCCAAAAGATGGTCGAATCATTGTTATTGAGATGAATCCAAGAGTCTCGCGGTCAAGTGCATTAGCGTCAAAAGCAACAGGTTTCCCTATCGCAAAGATTGCAACCAAATTGGCAATCGGGTACTCATTAGATGAAATACCTAATGACATAACCAAGAAGACTCCAGCTTCTTTTGAGCCAACTCTCGATTACATCGTTGTTAAAGTTCCAAGATTTGCTTTCGAGAAATTCCCTGATGCTGATCCAAAATTAACTACCACGATGAAGAGTGTTGGCGAAGCGATGGCTATCGGAAGGTCGTTCCCAGAAGCGTTGCAAAAGGCGCTTCGTTCACTCGAACGCAAGGAATCAGAGTTTGATTGGGATATTTCTAATTCGCAAGAAGAGCTTCTTGATGAGATGAGAGTTCCAACCGAGAGACGTCTACATCAAGTACAGCAAGCACTCCATTTAGGGGCCTCGATAGATGAGGTAAATCGTCGAACTGGCATTGATCCCTGGTTTTTGACCCAGATTTCACAAATAAATGCGGTCGCATTTCAACTTAAAGAATTGAACGAATTAGATTTGGCCAATTTACGATTGGCGAAGAGTTTTGGCTTTAGTGACATACAGATTGGGAAATTGAGAAATCTCTCGCAGAACGAGATTCGTGCCCTTCGCCATAAACTTGATGTTCGCCCTGTATATAAGACGGTTGATACCTGTGCCGGCGAATTTGAGGCTTACACTCCGTATCACTATTCCTCTTATGATCAAGAATCTGAAGTTCAAGCTAGAGAAAGATCTGCAGTGATCATTCTTGGTAGCGGACCGAATCGAATTGGTCAAGGGATCGAATTTGATTATTCGTGCGTCCATGCAGCTTATGCGCTAAGAGAAGAAGATGTTGAAACCATTATGGTTAACTGCAATCCGGAGACAGTTTCTACTGACTATGACACATCTGATCGACTTTATTTCGAACCATTAACGCTTGAGGATGTTTTGGAAATTATCGAGGCTGAAAAAAAAGCCGGACCACTTCTTGGCGTAATTACCCAGCTTGGCGGTCAAACGCCTCTAGGTCTTGCTGCCGGGTTGGTTGAAGCCGGAGTAACAATTCTCGGAACTTCGGAACAGGCAATTCATCGCGCTGAAGATCGATCGGCTTTCGGTGAGATTCTTCAAAGTGAAGGACTTAACGCGCCAGAGTTTGGAACTGCAAGAAACACCAGTGAAGCTGAAGAGATTGCAGAGAGAATCGGCTATCCCGTTTTGGTTCGGCCGTCATATGTTCTCGGCGGTAGAGGAATGGAAATAGTTTACGACAAAGATGAATTAGGTCGATTTATACAACGTGCAGTTGAAATTAACCCAGAACACCCAGTACTTATTGATAGATTTCTTGATAACGCTATCGAAATAGACGTTGACGCTCTTTATGATGGTAAAGATCTTTATTTAGCAGGCGTGATGGAACATATTGAAGAAGCAGGAATTCACTCTGGCGACTCAGCATGTGTTATTCCACCACAGCGGATTCCAAGTGAGAAGATTGAAGAGATTTTCGCAGCAACTGAGAAATTAGCACGAGCGATCGAGGTTAAAGGTTTGATCAACGTTCAGTACGCAATTCTGAACAACAAGCTCTATGTTCTAGAAGCTAATCCAAGAGCATCAAGAACTGTTCCGTTTGTGAGTAAAGCGACTGGAGTTCTATTGGCAAAAGCTGCATCTTTGATTTCAATTGGACGAAGTATTTCAGAACTTAGAGAAAGAAATTTAATCCCAGGAGAAAAGATTGGTGACAGTAAAGGCATTTCGGTAAAAGAGGCTGTACTTCCCTGGAATCGATTTAGAAGAAGTGATGGACGAAACGTAGATACAGTTCTCGGGCCCGAAATGAAATCAACCGGCGAAGTTATGGGAATTGCAAATGATTTTGGAAGCGCATTTGCAAAGAGTCAAATATCGGCTTTTGGAGCCTTACCAACAGGCGGAAGAGTTTTTGCGTCTCTTGCGGACAAAGATAAAGAACCAGCACTAGATGCTTTGAAGGCGCTTTATCAATTAGGTTTTGAAATCTTTTCAACCCGCGGAACAGCTGAATATTTGCTACGTAACTCCGTTCAGTGCAAGGTTGTAGCTAAACATTTCGAAAACAATCAAGTCGAGATTAACGCCGTTGATTTAATTCAAAACGAAGGAATAGATTTAGTTATAAATACACCCTTTGGCAGGGATACACGGAAAGATGGTTGGTTAATACGAAGCACGGCAGTTGTAAAGGGCATTCCCTGTATCACTACAGTTCCGGCTCTTCGCGCGGCAGTCTCGGGAATTCGAGCTCTTCAAGGTAACCATATAAAAGTAAAATCTTTGCAAGATTGGTCGTTTAAATAGTATGGCGATCAACAGTAGGGCAACACCGATACAAGCTGAGGTCTTATCAAACAAAAAAATCGGCGCCTACTTCCATATGATCTTTGGCGTTGGGGAAATTGCCAAACATTGCAGACCAGGAAATTTTGTCGCGATATCAGTAGGTGGCCCTGGATCGGCAATGATTTTAAGAAGAGCATTTGCCATATACAGGGCAAGCGAGAAAAGCAGCCAGGGAGGAACCATTGAATTAGTAGTGGCTGCACATGGGTCAGGAAGTAAATGGCTTAGCGAGAGATCTATTGGAGACTTTGTGGATTTAATCGCTCCGCTTGGAACCAGTTTTGGTATTCCTACCGAACCCGTCAATGCTCTTTTGGTTGGAGGCGGTTATGGATCGGCGCCACTCTTCGGACTGGCTGAAATCCTCAAAGGAAGAGGCTCGCGAGTGGATGTACTGGTGGGGGCGTCGACAGGAATGAAAATTTACGCCCCGTTAGAAGGAAAGCGTTCAGTTAGTTCCATGACAATCACCACTGAAGATGGGAGTGCGGGGACAAAAGGTAAAGTCACGGAGATATTGCCAGAACTGATAAATCGCTTCAATACTGAGGTGATTTACTCCTGTGGCCCGATGTCGATGTTAAATGCTGTTAATGAAATCGCTGAAAATCATCAAGTTGTTCACCAATGCGCAGTAGAAGAGTCGATGGCATGTGGCATTGGAGTATGTATGACGTGTGTGATTCCTATGCGAACTGAAGATGGGCTAGTCAAGATGATGCGCAGTTGCATCGATGGTCCGGTTGTTGATGGATCAAGGGTTGTTTGGAATGTTCCGCGAACCATTCCCGAAGGCACTTGGGGTGCTTAATGGAAGAATCTTTTAAGGCATTTGATTACGGAACGCGTTTTGGCGGACGCTATTTTCCAAATCCGATCTTTACAGCGAGCGGCTGCGCAGGTTCTGGTAAAGAGTTGTCGCAATTTTTTGATTTAAGCGAGTTGGGCGCGGTAGTAACTAAAAGTATTTCAGTAAGACCAAGAAGCGGCAGGCCGACTCCTAGAATGGCGGAAACTCCATCAGGCATGCTTAATTCAATTGGGCTGCAGGGGTCAGGTGTTGATCTGTTTCTAGAGGAAGATATTCCCTGGCTACTTGAGAAAAATGCCCGAATTGTTGTTTCGATATCTGGAGAAACGGTCGAAGAATATGCCTCTCTTGCCAGACGTCTGCGGAATATAAATGGACTCTTCGGAATAGAAGTAAATATCTCGTGTCCTAATGTTGAAAATCGAGGGTTAGTCTTCGCATGCGACCCCGTAGCCTCGCGAGCAGTAATTGAATCTGTTCGTAGAAACATGGGAGGTGACTATCCGTTAATAGTTAAACTCTCACCGGATGTTACGGATATTGTTTCAATTGCATCTGAAGTTGTTTCTGCAGGAGCAGATGGTTTGGCGTTAATCAATACGGTTCTTGGTATGGCAATTGATATTGATAAAAGAATTCCTAAATTAGCTGGATTAACAGGTGGATTATCCGGTCCGGCCATTCGACCAATTGCGGTCCGCGCTATTTATCAAGTTCATAAAGCAATGCCAAATGTTCCAATTCTCGGTATGGGAGGAGTCACAAATGGTCGCGATGCTCTAGAACTGGTTTTTGCAGGTGCGAGTGGCGTTTCTATCGGAACCGCCACCTTTGGCAATCCGATGGCCGCATTAAAAGTTAAAACAGAGTTATTGCAACTAATTCAAGAACGCGGTTTTTCTTCTTTCGCTCAAGCAATCGGTGCAGCTCATGAAAAATAGCCCGCTGATTCTTGCCTTGGACTCAACAAATATTGAAGAGATTGATAGGTTAATCCTAGATACGCAGGAATACGTTGGAGTGTTCAAGTTAGGTTTAGAATTCTTTACAGCTTATGGAGTCAATGGCGTTTCGAGAATTGCTGATCGTTATGAAGGTATAGAAATTTTCCTCGACCTAAAATTGCATGACATTCCCAATACGGTGTCCAAAGCAGCAAAGAATTTAAATGATCTAAACCCACTGTTTCTAACGGTTCATGCCAGTGGCGGCGCGAAAATGATTGCGGCCGCGGCCAACGAGCTACCCGATACTCACATAACTGCAGTTACAGTTCTTACATCTCTTGATAATGTCGAATTGCAGTCGATGGGACATGTTTTGTCGAGCACAGAGATGGCTGTAAATCTTGCTCGAATTGCTGAAGCTGCTGGAGCGCGCGCTATCGTTTCATCTCCGCTTGAAGTAAGCGAAATTCGTAAGGTTGTTAATCCGGATACTAAAATTATTACCCCGGGAATTCGGTTTTCACCGGGGGGAGATGATCAAGTTAGAACTGCTAGCCCCAGAGAAGCTATAGATAACGGAGCCGATTATTTAGTTATAGGTAGGCCGATTACTGAGGCTAAGGAGCCGAAGGTTGCCGCAGCGCAGATATTGGATTCGATTTATTAGGTTAAATTGAGGTTAGATTTCGCCATGAGTAAACCCCCGCAACTGACAAGCGAGGAAAGACGAGCTGCACTCTTGAAGGCCACAGCTGCCAGAAAAATTAGAGCTGAATTCAAACAGGAAGTTAAGAATAGAAAAGTTCGCTGGTTCACAGCATTTGACCGTGCTGATGATGCTATTCAAAAAATGCGAATCAAAGAACTTTTGGAGAGTATTCCGAGTTTTGGTAGTACGCGAGCCGAAAACATCCTTGATCAAATTGGAATCTCACACACGCGAAGAATTAAGGGAATTGGAGTGCGCCAAAAGAACGAACTACTTAAGGCGCTAGAGCGCAGATAAATGTCCAAACTAATTGTTCTTTCAGGCCCCGGCGGGGTAGGCAAAAGCACCATCGTTCAAGAGTTAAAGAAAAGGAATGATTTTCATTTCTCGGTATCTGTAACGACAAGGCCTCCGCGCGTTGGCGAAGAAGATGGAATTGCTTATCATTTTGTCACCGAGAAAGAATTTCAAAAGATGATCAATGATGAATCATTACTAGAATGGGCAGATTTTGCTGGATACAAATATGGAACACCTGCAATTCCAGTGAATAGCGCCCTTAAGGACGGACTAAATGTTCTATTGGAAATAGAGATTGCTGGAGCTCGGCAAATTAGAAAAATTAGACCCGATGCCATTTTGGTCTTTTTACAGCCTCCTTCGTTTTCAGAATTAGAAGAGCGAATTAGGGGTCGTGGGACTGAAGATGAGGAGCGAATTCAGGCACGACTTAACTTGGCACAAGAGGAGATGGCTTCGGCAGCTGAATTCGACCATATCCTTATAAATCACCGGGTCGATGAGATTGTTGAAGCACTGGTAGCCTTAGCCTCTTCTAAACCCTAGGAAATCAGCTGAGGAGTCTGCTGTGGCTAATTTGGACGGAATCACGAACCCACCAATAGATGATCTATTAGATAAAAGTGGTTCTAAGTACAGTTTGGTGCTTTATGCCGCCAAACGAGCTCGTCAAATTAACGCTTACTATTCACAGCTGGGCGAAGGTCTATTGGAATATGTAGGTCCGCTAGTTGAAACAAATGTTCATGAAAAACCCCTCTCAATCGCGTTGCGCGAAATTAACGATAATCTTTTAACGATTGAGAACTTAGAGCCAATCGCGGAGAAGTAATGATCACCTTCCCGAGTGGAAGAGAAATTCTCCTAGGCATTGGTGGCGGAATTGCAGCATACAAATCATGCGATTTGCTTCGAAGGTTGCAAGATTTTGGAAATCAAGTCACAGTTCTTCCAACTCAAAATAGTTTAAATTTTGTCGGAAAAACTACTTGGGAAGCCCTTTCAGGACGCGAAGTGCCTACGGATTTATGGGAGAAAAATAGTGGAGTAACCCATATCGATCTAGCAAAACGAAATGATCTAATTATTGTCGGTCCTGCTACCGCAGATTTGATTGCAAAGATTGCGACTGGGCGTGCCGATGACCTATTAACAACAACTATCTTGGCAAGTAAATCCCCACTTGTTTTGATACCCGCCATGCATCCAGAGATGTATTTGAATCCCGCAACTAGGCATAATTTAGAGATCATTAAATCGCGTGGAATTCACGTCATCGATCCGGTAGTCGGAAAACTGACCGGAGGAGATATCGGCATCGGCAGATATCCTGAAACTAATGACATTATCAGCTTTTTGAAGGAATACTTCGAAGATAAATTTACAAAAAAGGATTATTCGCTTTCAAAGTTGAATGGTAAAAAAGTTATTGTCACAGCTGGTGGTACTAGAGAGCCGATCGATGCAGTTCGTTATCTTGGGAATCGGTCCAGTGGCCGACAGGGAATTTCCATTGCCTACGAGGCGAAGCAGCGCGGTGCAGAAGTCCTGTTGGTCGTGGGACAGTCTGAAGAATTCTCCCTACCTGGCCTAGATGCCATTAGGGTTGAAAGTGCTTCGCAGATGTTCAATATTTTGAAAGATGAAGTTCCGGCTTCAGATTGTTTAATTATGAGTGCGGCAGTCGCAGACGCTCGACCCGCCGATCACTCAATAGAAAAGATTGAGAAAGATAAATTTCGAAGTATTGATCTAGTGCAAAACCCAGATATTTTAAAGAACTTAGCGGAACGGAAGAGGACAGAACAAGTATTTGTTGGCTTTGCCGCGGAAACAAATGCTGATTACCTAAATAGAGGTATGAAAAAAATGCATTCAAAGGGCGTCGATCTTTTGTATGTCACAGATGTTTCCGAAGGAGGAGTCTTCGGAGAGATGAATACAACTGGAGCATTGCTGTCAAAGACAGGAGAGAAGTGGTCTTTTGAAAACGCTTCCAAAATGGAAGTAGCTTCTCGGATATGTGATGAAGTTGAATCTCAATTCGCTCGTCAGGAAAATTCCTAAATGCAGACTCGACTTTTCACTTCTGAATCAGTTACTGAAGGTCATCCTGACAAAATTGCAGATGCAATTTCGGATGCCGTTCTGGACTCGCTATTGGAGCAGGATTCAAGAAGTCGTGTCGCCTGTGAAACGTTGATTACAACCGGACAAGTTCACGTAGCTGGTGAAGTGACTACTAATGGCTTTGCAGATGTCATGAACCTAGTGAGGGAAACTGTCTTAAATATCGGTTACGACAGTTCTGAAAAAGGTTTTGATGGAAATAGTTGCGGAGTTTCCGTTTCGCTTGGTTCGCAGAGCCAAGATATTGCGCAAGGCGTAGATCATGCCGTAGAAGAGCGTCTGGCTAAATCCAGCGATCCATTTGATCTACAAGGAGCAGGCGATCAAGGTTTGATGTTTGGTTATGCGACACGTGAAACAAAAGAGCTAATGCCACTACCGATTGCGATCGCGCATAGATTGGCGGAACGCCTTTCGGCAGTTCGAAAAAATGGCGACTTACCGTATTTGAGACCAGATGGTAAGACTCAAGTGACCGTTAAATATGATGGCGATAAGGCGATTGGGATAGACACGGTAGTGATATCTTCTCAACACGCCCCGGAAATAGATTTGGTTAAACAATTAGAACCGGAGATAAGAGAGTCGGTCATAGATCCAATATTAAAGAACTTTGATATCAATATTTCGGATATGAAAGTTCTAGTAAATCCGACCGGTAGATTTGTAATTGGTGGCCCAATGGGAGATGCGGGACTTACCGGAAGAAAAATTATCGTAGACACATATGGTGGAATGTCCAGGCATGGCGGTGGCGCTTTTAGTGGTAAAGATCCATCAAAGGTAGATCGATCAGCTGCATATGCAATGCGCTGGGTTGCCAAGAATATTGTTGCTGCTGGGTTGGCTGATAAGTGCGAAGTACAAGTGGCCTATGCCATTGGTAAGGCTCAACCAGTTGGGTTATTTGTGGAGACTTTCGGTTCTGAAAAAATTCCAGTAGAACAGATTTCCTCTGCAGTTCTCGAAGTTTTTGATCTTAGGCCGGCTGCGATTATTAGCGACTTGAATTTGTTGAGGCCCATATATTCGAAGACCAGTTCTTACGGTCATTTCGGACGAGAGCTCCCTGAATTTACCTGGGAATCAACCAACCGAGTCACTGAACTAGCAAATTCCGTAAAGGGATAATTCTTTTGGCAGCAAAGCCACTTGTTCTGAAGAAACAAAAGGCTAAACGTTCAAGCCGAGCAAAGATTTTTTCTGCCTCTGCTGAAGTTTACGTGACCGAACTTCCTTTTCATTTAAATGAAAACTTCACCTATGGAATTCCTGATGAATTACTTCCTAAGGTTAAAATTGGCGCAAAGGTAAAAATTCCATTTAAAGATAGTGAAAAAATTGGATATATAGGAAAGATAGACCATAAAGAAGCTCATGCTCGGCCAATAAGTGACATCAAAGAGAATCTTGGCATTCCTGAAAGTCACTTAAACTTTTTAATGTCTACCGCTGAGCGATATGGTACAAACTTAGATTCGATTTTAAAGTTCGTAAAAGCCGGCCCACTATCTGAAGTCGAACCTTCTTCGATGCGTTTTCGACCCAGGTTCCAATTTAGTAAAGATTTAGTTTTCGAAGATTTAGTTGAAGAAATTGAAAATAGTTCTGGCAGAACTCTTGTGATTGCTCCGACTGATCGAGAATTGGCTCATATAAGACGAGAAATAGGACTTCATTTGGATAGTGAAGAAAAATGCATATTTGGCCTCCGAAGTGCAATCATGCAGCATTTTGCTGATTTGGAAAATATCGTAATTTTTGACGAATTCTCGGAGCATTATCGCGAACGAAAAAGCCCGTACTGGCATACGCGCGATGTAGCAATACTTAGATCGCGTTTTGAGCCTATAAAGTTAAAATTTATTTCAGCTCTTCCTAGTATGGAGTTATTTCAATATTCTCGTCGAAGAATTATTGATATCCCGAAGCCGGATTTTAGAAGCCGCAAGAATCAAATAGCTTATTTGCCAAATTCATACTATGAAACGGTAAAAGCCGGCTTGCAACAGGGTTCAGTGCTGGTTTCTGTGGCGACTAAGGACCTAGTGCTTGCGATTATTTGCAAGAAATGTCGCGGTGCACTTAAGTGTGAATGTGGAGGAAAACTCCGATTTGATTCATCGCATAGGTTAACTTGTGTAATTTGTTCTAACCTTATTTCTCATTGGCGCTGCCCAATTTGCTCAAGTCATGAAATCGTCGAACTTCGTTCTGGCGCAAATAAGCTAAGAGATCAATTTCGAAGGATATTTCCTAGGACTCCAATTTATCTATCCACCGCGGAAAGGCCCATAGAGAAATTACCCAAGGGGTCAATTGTCATAGCTACTCCTGGATTGGAGCCTAAAGAGAAATATTCAGCGATAGTTTTCCTAGACTCTGAATTTCGAGTTAATGCGCCTTATCTTCGCGCTGAGGAACAAACTCGAATACAAATCTATTCGCTTCTTCGATTCCTTGAGAAGAACGGAATTTTGTATGTCGATCTTGCATCAAACCATCCATTGATTCAATCGCTCCTTAAGAGGAACCCCCTCAATGATATGGAAAGAGAATTAAAAGAGAGAGAGCATCTGGGATTGCCGCCAATTTGGAATCTGACAAGAATATCGAATGGAAGTATTTTTCAAATCGCAGAATCTCTTCAAAAATTGCTTTCCAGAGCAAGGATTCAATTCGTTAATTCGGATAAATCTCTCTTAGTCCGAACTAAGGAACTCGATACTGTAATCTTGATGAAGGAGCTTATTCTTGCTCAAAAATTCTTATCTTTGAAACAACTTAATTTGCTTAAAATAGAGCGTGAACCGCTCGACATATAGTCTGATTCAGACGACAAAGCCTCGCTCGCTATAATTGGTTAGTGACTATTCAACCCATTCGTTTTTTTGGCGATCCGGTATTAACAACGCCCGCGTCTCCAGTTGAAGTTTTCGATAAAGAGTTACGGAAATTAGTAGCTGATTTAACGGAAACGATGCTTGATGCACCGGGGGCAGGGTTGGCTGCGCCACAAATTGGCGTCCCTTTGCGAGTATTTGTCTGGGATGTAGATGAAACAATTGGGCACCTCGTTAATCCAGTCTTAACTTTAAGTGATGAAACTCAAGATGGTGAAGAAGGTTGCCTCTCATTTCCGGAGCTTCGCTATGAAACTCGGAGGGCGATGAAAGCCGTAGCAAAAGGTTTCAATATGTTTGGTGAACCAGTAACTGTTGAAGGGACAGAATTTTTGGCACGTGCTTTACAGCATGAAACCGATCATTTGGATGGAATCGTTTTTATTGATCGTTTATCAGATGATTTGAGAAAAGAAGCCATGAAGGAAATTAGGAACTCTGATTGGTTTCTGGAGAGCCAATCAAAAGGTTTGGATCCTAAGATTAGAGTTTCACCTCACAGAACCAATGGTCAGGCGTTTTAGTTTGAAAATTGCTATAGCTTCCACTTCAATATTAGCAAAACCAACTCTAGATTTACTAGGTCAAAACGGAGGCAGCATTTCAACGCTTTTCACCAAGGGAGGTAAGCCAAGGGGAAGGGGTAGAGATGTATTGGAAAACGAGATTAGTGTTCTGGCTAGAGAATCTGGCTTAGCGATAGAGAATGCGGAAACAAGTGCTGATATTGCAGAGGTCATAAGCCGAGATGGAATTGAGCTAGTTATCGCAATTTCTTACGGAAAGCTTCTAAAAAAAGAGGCGTTAGTTGCTCCGACTTATGGTTGGTTAAATCTTCACTTTTCAAAATTACCGAAATTTAGAGGGGCTGCGCCAGTGCAGCGCGCCATACTGTCAGGTGAAAACATAACTGGAATAACGGTTTTTAAATTGGATGAAGGTATGGATACCGGACCGATATATCTGCAAACTGATTTTGATTTGGAATCTTTAAATGCCGCACAGGCCTTGAATGAGATGAGCGTGCTTGGAGCTTCACTAATCTTGGAGACATTGAAAATGATTAAGCAGGGCAAAGCACCGACTCCTCAATCGGGCACTGCTTCTTTAGCTCCAAAAATTGAAAAGAATGAGTTACGGATTAAATGGACAGATGAGAGTAAGACGATCAATAGACAAATTCGAGCCTTTGCTGACGCGCCGGGAGCCTGGGCAGAATTCCGAGGAAAGAAGTTAAAGATTCTGCAGGCCAGAGAGAACACTTCTTCTGGTTTGCCGGGAGAGTGTCTTAATGTGGAACCTCTCATTATCGGAACCGGCAAGGGATCTATTGAAGTTATCGAGGTTCAGGCAGAATCTTCAAAACGCATGACGAGCACTGATTGGATTCGTGGTGCAAGAATAGATAAAGGAGATATCTTTCATTGAGCCGACAGATTAATTCTCGGCAGGTCGCATTTGAAGCACTTTTTGAAGTGATAGCAAATGGAAAATATAGCAACATCCTTCTTCCACAATTACTGCAGAGGACACAGCTAGAGAATCGAGATCGGGCTTTTGTTACTGAGTTAGTTTATGGAACATTGAGGCAGCAGAGTTTTTTGGACTCCGCGATCAGTAAGGTTTCTGATAGAGATTTTTCCGATATTGATCTGAAGGTTTTGATAGTGCTTCGCCTTGGGGTATATCAACTGTTGGTGCTTAAGAATCCAGCCCATGCCGCCGTAAGCGAAACCGTTAATCTTGCTAAAACTGTTACAGGAGCAAGTTCGGCAAGTTTTGTTAATGCACTATTGCGACGAACATCTGAAAATTTAAACTTTGTACCCGATAATGAATCGGAGAAATTCTCACACCCACAATGGATAATTGATGCATATTCAAATGCTTTAAAGGATGACGATGCTGTAAAGCAGCAATTGAATGCCAATAATTTCCCTGCCAAACCAACATTAGTTGCTTGGCCTGGTTTATCCACCGTTGCAGAACTTGAGCAGGAAGGTGCGCATCTCATTCCAGGGAGTCGATTCGCATTGTCCTTTTCTGGAAATCCAGGAAGTTTGTCAGCTATTCGCGAACGTAGAGCCGGAGTTCAAGATTATGGATCTCAACTAGTTGTTGAGAATTTTGTTGCAACGGACACAGGCGGTCTTTCCTGGTTAGACATGTGTGCTGGTCCTGGAGGAAAAACCGCTTATTTAGAGGCTTTACTTATTTATGAAAAAAGAGAGCCGACGTTTCTTTTAGCAAATGAATTGTCGGTAGAGCGATCAAAACTAGTGCAGCAAGTGGTACGTAGGACCAAGGTAATTTCAGCTGATGGTCGAAACTTGCATAAGGAGTTATCCAACTCAGAGAGTAAATTTGATCGAATATTGATTGATGCTCCATGCACAGGGCTTGGAGCATTGCGCAGACGTCCCGAAGTTCGTTGGCGAAGAACTCCTGCAGATTTACCTTCCCTAACTGCACTGCAAAGAGATTTGCTGGACAGCGCCAAGAGGCTTCTTAAGCCCAAGGGAATAATTGCTTACGCAACCTGCAGTCCACATTTGGCAGAAACGAAATGGCAAATAAATGGATTTTTGAAAGATAATCCTGAATTTAAGAGAATTCCGGTTAAAGGATATGCTGATAAAGACGGCGACATGCAACTTTGGACCTATCGAGACGGTACTGATTCCATGTTTCTTTCATTGTTAAGCCTCTAGAATATGAAAGTGATCCGGATTTGTCCCAGTATCTTAAACGCAAATTTTAATGATTTACCAAATGAGATTTTGAAAGTGGCTCAATTCTCTGATCTCTTGCACTTAGATGTCATGGATGGAAAATTTGTTCCGAATTCAACGTTTTCTTTTGAGGAAGCAAAGGAAATTATCGGGTATTCAGAATTGCCGGTGGATGTTCATCTAATGATCGAGCAAGCAGATAGATATGCGATTGACTATATTCAAACAGGTGCATTTAGTATCACTGTTCACTTTGAAGCTTGTGAAGACCCGCTGAACGTTCTCAGAAGTATTCGAAAATCAGGCAAGCGAGTAGGTCTGGCAATTAAGCCAAATACTCAAATAACTGCAATTGAGAACTTTCTCGATGAGATTGATATGTTGCTTGTGATGACCGTGGAACCAGGTTTTGGTGGACAGAGTTTTATTGAGGGTATGGTTCCAAAGATTGAAAAAGCGAGAGAGTGGCTACGAGAAAAAGAACTTACTGATACATGGTTGCAGGTGGACGGCGGTATCAATCTTGAAACAATTCAGATTGCACGCAAAGCCGGTGCTGATACCTTTGTTGCGGGTTCTGTAGTTTATAAATCTGAAGATCCTGCATCGACTATCCAACAACTTAGGAAGCTTGCAGAAGCGGTATAACTTCATCGAGCGAGTTTTCAATCCGATAATTAGCGACATTATCAAGTAATGGTTTACCGCGAAATGAGACACCTATCCCTGCGAAAGAAAGCATTTCAAGATCATTTGCTCCGTCGCCAATCGCCATGATTTCATTGCGATCTAGTTCTAGCTCGTTCGCTAATTTTGCTAGTGCATTTGCCTTGCCTTGTGCGTCAATGGAAAAATCTGAGATCGAGCCAGTTAATTTGCCATCATGAATTTCTAAAGAATTCGCGAAGACATAATCAAATACCTTGCACAGTGAAAATGCATCAAGAATTTGAATAAAACCTCCGGAGATTATCGATAACCTGATATTAGAGAGTTTGCAAAAATCAATGAGCTCGTTAGCGCCAGGCGATGCTGTTAAGCGGTTACCCACTGCAGTTAACGCTTCCAAGGGGGCATCCTTGAAACTCTTAACTCTGAGGTTCATTGAGGTAGCAAAATCAATTTTGCCCGCCATCGCTTGCTCTGTGATGGAGGAAATTTGGCTGTCGAGTTTTAAATATGAAGCAAGCTCATTCAATGATTCCTCGATCACTAATGTTGAGTCGAAATCCATCGCAAGCAACTTGATACTCATAAAAGCTCCAGAGCCACGTCTAGCGAGTGCTTCTGTCCATGCGCGATTAAATCGGATTCGATTGCTTCAAAATGCGCCGGATCACATTCCAGCAAGATTCCAACAATTGTTCGATGCCCCAAATCAATCCGCTGAACATCTATAATTTTGTGAACAAAAGGTTCTAAGCCCAACTTCAATAGTGTGTCGGCTTCCGGGTTTCTCTCACCAGAAGCCAGAATTAGGGCCTGTCGCATCATCGCGGGAGTTTACCTCCTATAAATGACTGGACGCAGATAGAAAGGACGTTTAGTAATGGCGGCATTGCTTTCATTAAAAAACGTCGAAGTTAAACGCAATGGCAAGATGATTCTAGGTCCAGTGAATTGGGAACTCTTAGAAAATCAACGTTGGGCAATTCTCGGTCCGAATGGAGCGGGAAAAACTACTTTTCTACAACTTCTAGGAGCTTTGATCCATCCAAGCTCTGGTGAAGTCGAATTGTTGGGAGAGAAGTTAGGCGCTGTTGACGTATTTGAATTAAGACCAAGAATCGGAATGTGTTCTAGCGCATTAAATGATTCAATCCCATTTGATGAAAAAGTAATTGACCTAGTTTTAACTGCTGCGTACGCAATAACAGGTAGATGGATTGAAGAATATGATCTCTGGGACGAATCTAGGGCTAAGGCGCTCTTGGAGATATTTGGCATACGTGAACTTGCTGGAAGAATTTACGGAACTTTAAGCGAAGGTGAGAGAAAACGAGCCCAGATTGCCAGGTCTCTTATGGCAGACCCTGAGATTTTACTTTTGGATGAACCAGCTGCCGGTCTTGATTTAGGAGGCAGGGAAGATATTTTGAGTCGAATAAGCAAGTATTTAAATGAACCTGATTCACCAGCATCCGTTATCGTTACGCATCATATTGAAGAAATCCCAGCTGGGACTACGCACGTGCTAATTCTAAAGGAAGCAAAGATTTTCGCGGCAGGACCTATCAATGAGACTCTAACTGAATCGAATATCAAATCAGTATTCGGAGTAGATGTTCGACTTTCCTTTGATGGGACACGCTACTTTGCAGCGTCAACAATCCAATGAGTTTAAGCGATTTACTACCTGAAAGTTGGAAAGATTCACTATCTAATCATCTGCAAGATATAGATAAAATCGGAATAGAGTTACAAAATAGGGCTGATGCCGGTGAGACTATTCTTCCTAATAGATCATTGGTATTCCGAGCTTTGGAAGTCCCCGTCAACAAAGTTAAAGTCGTAATTGTCGGACAAGATCCATATCCAAATCCAAAAGATGCCTGCGGGCTAGCTTTCTCTGTTGCGCCTCGCTTCTCTGGCCTTCCGGGCTCGTTAATGAATATTCAAAAAGAGATTTTGACAGATATCGGATCGACAACGACGGCAGATGGAGATCTCACTCGCTGGATGGAGCATGGAGTCCTACTGTTGAATAGAGTGTTAACTGTAAAAGCGGGAGAAAGTGCTTCTCATACCAACCTTGGTTGGCAGCAAATTACCGAGCAGATAGTAAAAATTTGCGCTGATAACGGTGCCATTGGTGTGCTTTGGGGCAACACTGCTAGAGAACTAGAGGGACTCTTTGCAGAAGACCGAGTTGTAACTGGAGTTCACCCAAGTCCGCTCTCTGCTCATCGAGGTTTTTTGGGATCAAAACCGTTTAGTAAAGTGAATGAAAAATTGAGTAAATCAGGTAAATCAGAAATTGTTTGGTAAATAGAAATGGGGAGCGCGTGCTCCCCATTTCTATTTGATCTAAATTAGCCAATCCAAGTATTTATTGGATCATTCAAGAAGTAAACCATGAATAATCCCGCAACAAGTAGAAGCAATGGATGTACATCCTTTGTTCGTCCTTGGAATACACGGATTACAACATATGAAACAAACCCTGCGCCAATACCTACCGATATGTTGTAAGTGAATGGCATAAGGATTATGGTTAGGAAGGCAGGAATTGCAATACCGTAATCTTCCCAATCAATTGACTTGATCTGAGTCATCATTAAGAAGCCGACAATTATCAAGGCTGGGGTAGCAGCTTCGTAAGGAATTATCGCAACCAACGGTGATAGGAAAGTGGTTAGCAGGAAGAGAATTCCTGTGACAACTGATGCCAAACCTGTTCTGGCTCCTTCACCGACACCTGAGGCTGATTCGATATAAGAGGTATTGCTTGAAACCGAAGCAGCTCCGCCGGCTACTGCTGCAAGTGAATCAACTAGGAGAATGCGCTCTGCATTAGGAGGAGTTCCATCTTTGTCATTTAAACCAGCTTCTTGACCGATGGCAGTCATTGTTCCCATCGTGTCAAAGAAGTCTGCAAGAAGTAATGTGAACACCAGAAGTAGAGCGGTGATAACAGGTATGCGATCAAATGAACCAAAGAGATTAAATTGACCTAATAGACCAAAATCGGGAGTTGCAACAAAATCTGTTGGAACTGATGGAACATTTAAGCCCCATCCCTTTGGATTCACGTTTGTACCATCGAAGTTTGGACCAACTTTGAAGGCACTTTCAACCGCAACTGCAAGCGCAGTGGCAACGACAATTCCAATAAGTAGCGCCGCTTTGATTTTTCGAATCATTAAACCGATGGTTAAAAATAGACCGAATGCGAATACCACGACCGGCCATCCAACAAGTTCGCCGCCGTCGCCGAGAGTTACCGGTACTGGACCGGTAGCAGTTCTACGGACGAATCCAGCGTCAACAAGGCCAATCAAGGCGATAAATAGACCAATACCAACTGAGATTGCAATCTTTAATTGCGTTGGGACCGCTCTAAACACGGCAGTTCTAAAACCAGTTAGAACGAGTACGGTGATGATGATGCCCTCAAGAACAACGAGACCCATTGCATCAGCCCATGTCATCTTTGAAGCTACCGCGACCGCGACGAAAGTATTTAAACCTAGGCCGGTTGCTAGAGCTAACGGAAAGTTAGCAACAACACCCATCAAGATTGAGAGCACACCAGCCACCAGGGCGGTTGCTGCTGCAATTAATGGAAGATTTGGAGCGTCTCCGCCACCAATAAATTTTCCATCACCATCTTTGGCTAATCCGATAATCAAAGGATTTAGCGCAACTATGTACGCCATCGTGAAGAAGGTGACTACACCGCCGCGAACTTCTTGAGCTACTGAAGATCCGCGTTGAGATATTTTGAAGAAGGTATCCAGCATTTTCTACCTTTCATCTCATAAAAATATGAGAGATTGCTAATTTTTTAACGGTGGTGGTTGCGACACCGTGTGAAGGCAGTCCACAAACTGGGGGAAGACCCAAAAATAAGGGTTACCGTCCAGTAATTCTGGCAACGACACCAAAGGAAATAGCCACCGATTGGCCAATCAGAAGGGCAAAGAGCGCGGTACCCAATCCAACGGTTCCTCCCAGGAGCCAACCAGTCATTAAAACCGTAATCTCAATTAGGAGTCGTACTCTTCCTACTGCCACTCCGCTTTTCTTGTGTAAGGCGGTCATCCAACCATCTCTTGGTCCGGGACCTAGGCCACAAGTTATATATAAAGAAGATCCAACTCCTACCAAACCAATACCAACAAATACGTAAATTAATTCGTATGAAAAAGTTTCAACTTCAGGCAAAAATGCAATGCCTAGATCAATTGCAAAGGCAATCAATAAAATATTAAGTAGAGTTCCAAAGCCGGGACGCTCCTTCAGAGGTATCCAGAGAAGAAGAACCAAGACACTGATAATTAATGTAGCTACGCCAATAGTTAAATCGAATTGTTTTGAAACTCCTTCAGAAAGTACAGTCCATGGCGAATTTCCGATATCCGAAACTATAAGAAAAGCTTCTCCAATCCCGAACAGGAATAACCCAAAAGACAAAATAAGTAATCTTTTTAATGAGAGGCTCCATGTGCTCTCAGCAGTCCAAGGCAAAACGGGAATGGAAGAGTGTGGTTTGACCCACTGTCGGAATAGATTTACATAATGCTGAAACATGGTGTAACAGTATCTTAAGAGAACTTCGATTTTTCGTCGGTACACTTATCGGGTGTTCCCGGGTATAGGCACTCTCATTAATGTCGTCGCAATAATAGTTGGATCCATATTAGGAAAATTTGGCGGAAATCGGATACCAGAGCGCACTCGGATTCTTGTAACGGAAATACTTGGAGCGATTACCCTAATCAGCGCTGCCGCAAGTTTGCGTTCGTTATGGGATCAGGAGCTGATAGAGGTTACACCGCAAGGTTCTCCAATACTAATTGTTTTGACTTCATTAATATTTGGAGCGCTCATAGGTTCTGCGCTGAATTTGGAAGTTCGATTGATATCGCTAGGCGAATATCTCAAGCGAAAACTAGGAAGCAGTAACGGAACTTTTGTTGAAGGTTTTGTTGCTGCGTCTTTAGTGTTTGCAATCGGCCCTTTGGCAATTCTCGGCAGCATCAGTGATGGAATGAAAACTGGTATAGATCAATTGCTTCTAAAAAGCACGTTAGATTTCTTTGCAGCGATAGCTTTTGCAGCTGCTCTTGGCTGGGGAGTGCTTTTCTCTTTTCTACCGGTTGGCATTTACCAAGCGATCTGGACTGCTTTGGGTTTTGGCTTGGGCAACGTCTTAAATGACGCACAAGTTTCAGCAATGACCAGTGTTGGTGGGGTATTGCTGATCGGAATCGGCTTAAGACTCTTGAACTTAAGAAATATCGCTGTTGCAAACATTTTGCCAGCTTTACTGATTGCTCCTTTGCTAACTCAAGTTATTACCCGAATTTAGAAAGTGCTTGCGTCTATCACGAATCGATATTTAACATCACTTTTAATCGTACGCTCATATGCTTCATTTATATAGTTTGCGCCTATTAATTCAACTTGACTAGTAATTTGATTTTCACCGCAGAAATTCATCATCTCCTGCAATTCCGGCATTCCGCCAATCATTGAACCTGCGATGCTTCTACGGCCATCCAATAATGATCCTGCATGAACCGCGTATGGCTTTCCAGGAAGACCAATAATCACCAGAGTTCCATCAGTATCAAGACATTGCAAATAGGGGTCTAGATCAATCTCTGCAGAAACTGTGTTAAGAATAAGATCGAATTTTTTGCGAAGAGGTTTGTGCCATTCCTCCTGATTTGTATTTACAAATTTCTTGGCGCCGAATTTGAGAGCATCATCCATCTTTCCCTGACTATGCGAAAAGACGGTTACTTCTGCACCCAATGCAGCTGCGAATTTGACTCCCATATGACCAAGTCCACCAAGTCCGATTATCCCAACTCTTGATTTTTCACTGACATTCCAATGTCGAATCGGGGAATAGAGTGTTATTCCAGCGCATAGAAGTGGCGCTACGCCTGCGAGATCTAAATTAGAAGGGATCGAGACAGCGTATCTTTCATTGATAACGAAGTAGTTTGAGTATCCGCCAAATGCAATTGTCTTTCCGTCTCGCTCCAAAGAGTTATATGTGCCTGTCATTCCTTCACGACAAAAATGCTCCATACCTCGGTTGCAGTTATCGCAATTACCGCACGAATCTACGAAGACTCCGACTCCAATAAGATCGCCGTCTTTAAATTTAGTAACTTCAGCACCAACTTGCGTCACACGACCAACAATTTCATGACCTGGAACCATCGGAAAGATTGATGGTCCCCATTCTTCGCGCGCCTGATGAATATCGCTGTGGCATATTCCAGAGAAAAGAATTTCAAATCCAACGTCACGAGCACCAATTGCGCGTCTTGAAAAGTTAAATGGTTCAAGCGGCTTACTCTTTGACAGGACTGCGTATCCCTTTGCTTCTCTCATAAATATTCCTTTCGGAAGCGCTTAGTTAAATGGAAGCGGATCTATAGATGCTTGACCAGAAGTGCGAGCAGTAACTTTTCTCATATGATGTCGCCTACAGAGCACCTCATAAGCAATTGTTGAACTTGAATCTGTATCACCAACTACAACTTGTTCGCCTTCAGTAACCATATTGCCATCAATAGTTCGCGCATTGTGCGTTGCGCGCTCACCGCACCAGCACAGAGCCTCAACTTGTAACGTTTGAACTCGATCCGCGAGTTCGACGAGACGAGCTGAACCGGGAAATAGTTTTGTTCTAAAGTCAGTAAGAATTCCAAATGCATAAACATCAATACCCAATCCATCGGCAATACGAGCTAATTGCTCGATTTGTTCTGGCGTGTAGAACTGAGACTCATCACAAATTACATAATCAATTTTGCGCCCTTGCGAGAGAAGATCCACTGTCATTCGGTGGATGTCCAAATCGGATGGAACTTCAATTGCTTCAGAAGTTAAACCTAATCTTGAAGAAATCTTTCCGCTGCCAGCGCGGTCTTGATTGGTAAAGAGCAAGCCCGTACGCCCTCGACTTTGATGATTATGTGCAGTTTGCAACGCAAGAGTGGATTTTCCACTATCCATGGTTCCACAGTAAAAAATAAGCTCAGCCATTAGTGTCCAATAGAGAAATTATTTCAATCTCTGGATAGAGATCAGCAATAGCCTGTCGACCCTGCAAAATTCCGATTTCTAAAAGGAATACGTGAGCTGCCGTCTTAGCACCAGTCATATTAATAAGCTCTTGACAAGCTAGTGCAGTGCCACCTGTTGCAAGTACATCATCAACAACGACAACGTTTTTCTCTGAAGTTAATAAATCCTTATGCATTTCAAGAGCATCAAAGCCGTATTCAAGTTGATATTCTTTGCGGTGAACATCGCGCGGTAATTTTCCCGGTTTTCGCACTGTTACGAATCCGATTTCTAATTTATTAGCTAAAGCTCCACCCAGAATAAAACCTCGACTTTCGATGCCTACGATGGCATCAACCCGCACATTAAGGTTTTTGATCTGTTTTGCAAGTTCCTCAATGATCTTTGCGAATCCTGAACCGTTTGCAAGAAGAGGTGTTATGTCTTTGAAAAGTATTCCTGGTTTTGGATAATCCGGTACATCTGCGATAAGCGATAACGCTGATTCTAAAGAGAAATGATTTTTGGAGCCGCTTTGCGAATCAACCACGGCTGGAGCATAGTCACTCCACGTGTCCGAGAGGGGACTTGAACCCCTAATCCCTTTCGGGAACTAACACCTCAAGCTAGCGCGTCTGCCAATTCCGCCACCCGGACAATAGAGGGCATACTTTAGCCCATGGATAAATCTTTGCTGAATTTAAGTCCTGAGCTTTTATCGGAATTAGAAGCAGATGTTGTCACTCTTTGTCAGGAACTTATTCGGATTCCAAGTGTTAATTACGGTGAAGGCAAAGGCGATGAAGAGGCTGTTGCGCGATACGTAGTTTCAAAGCTAGCGGAGGTGGGTATATCCGCAAAAATCTACGAATCTGCGCCAAAACGATGTTCAGTAGTAGCTGAAATTGCAGGAACAGAAAGCGAATTACCAGGTTTGATTGTTAACGGTCATATCGATGTAGTGCCAGCAAATAAAGATGATTGGAGCGTTGATCCCTTTTCAGGATTAATAAAAGACGGCGCAATATGGGGTAGGGGCGCAGTCGACATGAAGGATATGGACGCGATGATTCTCGCCGTAGTCAGACTTTGGGCAAGACATGGAATCAAACCGCGTCGCAGGATCGTATTGATTTTCTTTGCGGACGAAGAAGCCGGTGGAATCTATGGGTCCAGATGGTTAACGGAAAATCATCCGGAAATTTTTGATAACTGCACAGAAACGATTTCAGAGGTTGGGGGATTCTCGGTTACTTTAAAATCAGGTAAACGATTGTATCTACTTGAAACTTCACAAAAGGGCATCGAGTGGATTCGTTTAACAGCTAGAGGAATTGCAAGCCACGGTTCATTGTTAAATCGTGACAACGCTGTCACAAAAATATCCCAGGCCGTAACCAATATTGGTAACTTTATCTGGCCGCAACGTGTAACAAAGACGAATTCAGTTCTTTTTAAGAAAATATCTGAGTTGTCTGGCATTCCATACGATGAATCCAATTTGAAGGAGCTCCTAGCTGAGCTTGGTCCTGCCGCAAAAATGATTGGTGCCACATTAACGAATACGAGTAATCCAACAATGCTGGAAGCAGGATATAAAGCCAACGTAATCCCACAGAGCGCCACGGCGGTAGTCGATTGCCGAACTATTCCAGGATATGAGAATGAGTTACTTCCTACAATCAAAGAAATTATCGGACCTGATATTGAAGTGGAGAGCTTGGTGTCAGACATTCCTCTTGAAGTAGATTTTGCAGGCGAACTTGTCTCAAAGATGATTGATTCGATATTGGCAGAGGATCCTGAAGGTATTGTTGTTCCGTATGTTTTGAGTGGTGGAACAGATAACAAAGCTTTGGCAAAATTAGGTATAACTGGCTATGGCTTTAGTCCACTAGCGTTGCCTGCAGATATTGATTTCATGGCCCTTTTTCACGGGGTAGATGAAAGAGTTCCGATCGAATCTTTACTTTTTGGAGTTAGAGCTTTATACCGATTCATGTCAAAAGCTTGATACTTCATCAAGTGCTTCACGAATAGGTATTGCTAGTTCAACTTTTTCGGCGCCTAAGATTCCTCTCATCTGTGCACCAGTTCGAGCTCCCATAATTATCGAAGTCATTCCGGGGATATCCCTGACCCATGCAATCGCCACTTCTAACGGTGATAATCCCAAACCATCAGCTGCAACCATCACCGCTTCGACAATTCTTGAAGAACGCTCAGATAAGTAAGGTTCGATAAAGCTAGCAAAGTGGGGACTTGCGCCTCTTGAATCAGAAGGCAGTCCAGATCGATATTTTCCAGTGAGAACGCCGCGACCAAGAGGAGACCAGGCAAAGAAACCAATTCCCAAATTCTGTGCTGCGGCTAAAACTTCTTTTTCATTTTTTCGATTTAAGAGCGAAAACTCGTTCTGAGTACTAACTATCGGTGCATGGCCAAAAATAGGATTCTGCAAAGTTACTGCTCTCGCTGTTTGCCAACCATTAAAATTTGATATTCCGACGTAACGTGCTTTGCCGCTACTTACGGCAGTATCCAAAGCGCCCAACGTTTCATCAAGTGGGACGTTTTCATCCCAAGTATGTATTTGCCATATATCTACATAGTCGGTATTCAAGCGATTGAGAGATTTATCCAGATCCGCGAGCAAACTTCTTCTCGAATTATCAATAACACGTTCGCCTTCACGTAGAGATATTCCAGCTTTTGTGGCCACGATTAATTCTTCGCGGTTTGCCATCGCTTCTATTAAACCGCCGAGCACTCGCTCGCTATCCCCATCTCCATATAACGCGGCGGTATCAATGAAATTTCCACCTGCATCCAAAAAAAGCTTCAGCTGATCAGCTGCTTCCTGCTCGTCGGTATCGCGGCCCCATGTCATAGTTCCCAGGGCCATTCGAGAAACTCTGATGCCTGAGTTTCCCACCGATCGAATTTCCATTTGGCGACCCTAGCAAGATGATTTAAGAAATCATGGATACTCTTGATATGTGACTACGATTTTCTTTCTGAGGCACGCAGAATCTCTTGCGAACGAACTCGGAGTACTGGCGGGAAGAACTCCGGGTATACGTCTTTCAGAGAGGGGATCAAAGCAAGCGAAGGGTTTGGTCAAACAGCTATCAAATTATAAATTTGATGTAATAATTTCAAGCCCGCTAGAGCGATGTATGCAAACAATAGAACCATTTCGTAAAAAAGCCGACATTACTATCCTTGAAATGGAAGATTTCCTGGAAATGGATTATGGGAATTGGTCAGGCAAAGAGCTAAAAGTATTGGCTCAAAAAAAGGAATGGCAGATAATTCAAAATAATCCTGAAAGATTCACTTTTGCTAGAGGTGAGAGCTTCAGAAATGCTGCAAAGCGAGTTAAGAACGCTCTTGTTTCTATTGAAAAACATTTTAAGGACCAAAACGTCTTAATTGTGTCTCACGGTGACATCATAAAGATTGCCATTACCGTCTTACTTGGGTTGCAGCTAAAGCATTTCCAGAAGATGACGATAGATCCAGCTTCTCTAACCGCATTTAATATTGAAACTCAGAAGTTGCTATTTCTCAATCAGAAAAGTAAGAAAAGATGGAATGGAAGCTTGAATCAAAGATTCCAAATAGGTGGCGGTACCGATAGATGAGCATGAAGAAATTCCGTTTCGAAGATCCAAAACATTTCGTAATCGGAACAATAGGCCTTCCTGGCGAAAGAGAATTTTTCCTGCAGGTTGGAAACGGCGAAAGCGTCTTTTCTTTTGCTCTTGAGAAGAGTCAAGCCGAAGGGCTAGCTCGAAAATCTATTCAGATACTTCAAGACCTTAACCTAAAGAAACAGGTAGATAATCATAGATTTCAATTAATAACTCCGTTAGAAAGTGAATTTCAGATTGGCGTTATCACGATTACTTGGCGTCCCGAGTCTGAAAGATTCCACATTGAAGTAGAAGGCATTGATGATGCTGGCGAAAATGGATTCGCAAGAGAATCTCAGGGATTAGAAATCATTGTTTCACCCGATCTGCTAACAGGATTTTCATCGCACACTTTAGAAGTTGTGGCAGCAGGCCGTCAGCCATGCCTATTTTGCGGAGGTCCGATTAATTCTGATGGTCATCTCTGTCCAAGATCCAACGGCTATAGGCGTATGGGATGAATGACTTGTTAGCCGATGGCACGATGGAAGTTCTTGGAAGATTAGTTGATGCATCCAATGCGACACTTTTTGGAGAGGTATTTCTTAATGGTCAATCTAAAAAGGTAATCTATAAGCCAATTGCAGGAGAGCGTCCCTTGTGGGATTTCCCAAACGGAAATCTTGCAAATCGAGAGATAGCTGCTTATCTAGTTAGCGATTATGCCAAGTTTGATCTCGTGCCAAGAACTCTGCTTAGAGATGGTCCTTTTGGTTTAGGGTCAGTCCAGGAATGGATTGACATTGACGAAAGCGTTGATGTTATTGTCCTTGGACAATCAGATCAGCCTGAAATTCGTTCTATGGCACTTTTTGATGCCGTTATTAATAATACCGATCGAAAATTTGGGCATATTTTAGTGGATGGCAAATCGAGAATTTTTGGCTGTGATCATGGAGTTACGTTTCACGTCGAAAACAAATTAAGAACAGTTCTATGGCAATTTGCCGGCCTTGCTTTGCGTCCAGAAGAATTGGATCAACTAGCAATTCTTCATAGTGGACTGATATCTCAAACTCTCAATTTACGCGAATTGCTTTCTGTCGAGGAGATTGAAGCGCTCATCGCTCGGGTAGAGAAATTGTTGAAAGACGGATCGTTTCCGCTTCCATCTGAGGAATGGCCGACGGTTCCTTGGCCTCCGGTCTGAGTGAAATATCAAGATACGCTTTGCTAATGCAACTCTGGGCTAAACCATTCTTGCCTCCTTCAAGTCTGGCCAGAGAAGTTCATCCTCAATTGTTTTTATTTAATTCGTATTCCGGCAGTCTCGAAGCTATTTCTGATACCGAGGTATCGATGTATGTATGCGGTATTACTCCCTACGACGCTACCCATCTTGGTCACGCTGCAACCTATTTAACTTACGATTTAATTAATCGGTTTTTAATTGCATCTGGTCGCAAAGTTAGTTACGTGCAGAACATCACCGATATAGATGATCCTCTTCTAGTACGTGCTAATCGAGATGGCATTCTTTGGGAAGATTTGGCTGATTCGCAGATCGCACTTTTTAAAGATGATATGTCAAAGCTCAGAGTAAATCCTCCAAATTTCTATGAGAGCGTCACCGAGAATATGAATCTCATTATTAAAGCAATTGAGGAGATTGAAGGAAGGGGTTTCACCTACACTCTTGATGGTGATCTCTACCTAGATCTGCAACGTATCCCTGGAGCGCTTGAAAATCTTCCATTTTCTGAAATTGAGGCGATCGCCATCTTCAAAGAACGGGGTGGTGATCCCGATCGTGCCGGAAAGAGACATCCTTTAGACAATCTTCTATGGCAGAAAGCTCGACCATCGGAGCCAAGCTGGGACAGCTCCTTTGGTGCTGGAAGACCCGGGTGGCATATTGAATGTGTTGCGATCGCACTTGGATATTTGAAACGAGGTTTGCATCATTGTATTTCTTTGCAAGGGGGAGGCCAAGATCTTCTTTTCCCGCATCACTATATGTCGAATTATCAAGCGATGGCATTGCGTGGAATGCCACTAGCGCAAATATTCTCACATACCGGAATGATTGGTTATGAAGGCGAAAAAATGAGCAAGAGTCGAGGCAATCTGGTTTTTGTATCAAAGCTGCTTGCTGAAGGTATCGATCCAAACGTTCTTCGTGCGGCGCTAATTAATCGAAATTATCGCGAATACTTCGCTTGGACTGACGGCCAAATCATAGAAACTGAAGCATTCTGTAGAAGGATGCAATCTTGTCTTTCTAGAGAAGAAGTAGCTCCAACAAAAGATCTAATAATTTCAATGGTTAAGGCGCTTGCTAATGACATGGATACAGTTTCAGTATTTGATTTGCTAAATTCCTGGTGTTCGAAAACAGAAAATGGCGAATCTGGCGGACATCCTGGCGAATTATCGAGAGCCATAGATCTTTACTTGGGTATTGCTTTTTAAAGCTCGGGATTACTTCGTAGAAATCTCTCCACCTCTTTAGCAATAGATTCACCGGTGGCCTCTGGCAGGTCGGCTGCATCTCTATTCTTTTCCAGTTCCTTAACGTAGTCACCAATTTCATTGTCTTCTTGCGCAATTTTATTGACTTGAACTTCCCAATTTTTAGAAGATTCAACAAGATCTGTCACCGGAATTTCGATCGATAAGTGCTCTTCGAGAGAGTTGATAAGAGCCAGTGATGCCTTGGGGCAGGGAGGTGTCGAGACATAATGTGGCACGGATGCCCACAGCGATATTGCATCAATATCACGTTTGCTAGCGAAGTCTTGTAGCACGCCAACTATCCCAGTTGGCCCTTCATATTTTGAAATAGCTAAACCCAATCGATTCGATATCTCGGGCGTCGCACCACTGCTAGTTACCACAATTGGTCTGGTATGAGGTACATCTGCCAAAAGAGATCCGAAAGTAATAGAAGATCGCACTTCATAGTCATCTGCTAGGTCAAGTATTTCTGCGCAAAAACTCTGCCATCGCATAGATGGTTCTATGCCTTTGACTATTATGAAGTCGTGCTCGAGATGCGGTGTTGCTACTTCATAGATAGATGAAGTTGGCCAACTGATTTTTCTAATCGCTGAATCATCAATTTGGACACTTGGTCGATTAACTTGAAAATCGTAATAGTCTTGAGAATCTACTTCTGCCACAAGGTGTGAGTCCCAAACTTTCATCAAATGTGAAATGGCTTGCGTAGCTGCCTCTGCGGCATCGTTCCAACCAGCGAAAGCGCAGAGCATTACTGGGGTTCGTAACGCGTATTTACTTTTAAGCAGGTGCATGAAAGAACCCTACGATAAAGTTCGTGCGATGAGCGCGTTGAAATCTGGTCTTACTCTTCGTGCTGCCTTGCAAACGCGGACCTTGGTTGCCGATGGAGCTATGGGAACCATGATTCAAGCGGCCAATCCTTCCCTTTCGGACTTTCAGGGTTATGAAGGTTGCAATGAAATTCTAAACATCACTCGGCCCGATTTAATTGCACAGATCCATCGAAAATATTTAGATGCGGGCGTTGACTGCATTGAAACCAACACTTTCGGTGCAAATTTAGGAAATCTAGGCGAATACGGAATCCCGGAACGCACTTATGAACTTGCGAAAGCTGGCGCAGAGATTGCGGCAAATGTTGCTGCGGAATACTCACCAAAACGATGGGTTCTCGGTTCATTAGGACCAGGCACGAAACTTCCAACACTTCTGCACGTTGAGTATGCGCAATTGGAAAGTTCCTATTTTGAGGCAGCTAAAGGCCTGATCGAAGGCGGATCAGACGGCTTACTTATTGAGACAACACAAGATCTTTTACAAGCCAAGGCAGCAGTAAATGGGTCACGTCGCGCTATTGCAAGTTCAAAGAAAGATATTGTTCTCATTGCACAAGTGACAATAGAGACGAACGGCACCATGTTACTTGGTAGCGAAATTGGAGCCGCATTAAATTCCCTTGGGGCTTTAAAAATCGATCTGATTGGATTGAATTGCGCTACTGGACCGACTGAAATGAGTGAACATTTACGTTATCTATCAAAGCACACCACGATTCCAATTTCTTGTATGCCAAATGCTGGGCTTCCGGTTCTAGAAGACGGTGGCGCTCGATATCCACTACAGCCAAAAGAGTTCTCTGATGCTCTAGTTGGCTTTGTAAATAACTACGGAGTGCGGCTCGTTGGAGGATGTTGCGGAACTACGCCCGAACATCTATTAGAACTTGTCACTTCGATCCGAAAACTAAATGATCAGGCGCAGACCTTTGAGAGGGAAGTTACGCCGGATAGCGGCGCCTCTTCACTTTATCAATATGTTTCATTTAGCCAGGATCAAACCTATTTATCTATCGGTGAACGGGCGAATGCCAATGGCAGCAAAGCTTTTCGTGATGCGCTTTTAGAAGATAACTGGGATAAATGTATTGAAATAGCAAAAGAGCAGATCAGAGATGGAGCGCACTTTCTTGATCTCTCTGTGGATTATGTGGGGCGAAATGGCGCCAAAGATATGCGTGAGATCGCGTCACGACTAGCAACGGCATCAACTCTTCCAATAGTTCTTGATTCAACTGAGCCAGAGACTCTTCGAGCCGGTCTAGAAACCCTCGGTGGTCGATGCGTTATCAATTCAGTGAATTATGAAGATGGCGATGGGCCCGACTCAAGATTCGCAAGAATCATGCCGCTCGTTAAAGAGCATGGATCAGCCGTCATTGCTTTAACTATTGATGAGAAGGGTCAGGCCCGTACAAAAGACTGGAAGGTTGAAGTCGCTCGAAGATTAATTGAAGATCTTCACGGCAATTGGGGCATTGCGCATGAAGACATAATTGTAGATTGTTTAACTTTTCCGATTGCAACTGGTCAAGAAGAAACTAGAGGCGATGCTCGTGAAACCATCGAGGCGATTGCTCAGTTGAAATTAGAATTTCCAGAAGTTAATACAACGTTGGGTGTCAGCAACGTTTCATTTGGTCTCAAACCAGCCGCTAGAGTGATTTTGAATTCGGTCTTCCTCGCAGAAGCGGTAAAAGCCGGTCTTGACTCGGCAATAATTCACCCATCAAAAATTGTTCCACTAAATAAAATACCAGAGGAACAACTTAATGTTGCGCTAGACCTAGTTTACGATCGCAGGCAATACAAAAATGACGAATGTATCTATGATCCTCTTACTCGATTCCTTGAGATATTTGAAGATGTTTCCTCTCAAAACGCGCGGAAAAGTAGGGCAGAGGAGTTAGCAGAGCTTCCTTTATCCGATCGACTACAACGTCGAATCATCGATGGCGAAAAAACGGGAATCGAGAGAGATTTGGATGAAGCGCTATCTGAGGGTAAATCTGCAATTTCAATAATAAATGATGACCTCCTCTCCGGAATGAAAGTTGTCGGAGAACTATTCGGTAGCGGACAGATGCAATTGCCATTCGTTCTTCAGTCAGCCGAAGTTATGAAGATTGCTGTTGCATATCTTGAAGATTTTATGGAGAAGTCAGATGCGCAAGAACGTGGTTCGATTCTGCTTGCCACAGTAAAGGGAGATGTGCATGATATCGGGAAGAATCTTGTTGATATTATTCTAACGAATAATGGATATCGCACAGTAAATATTGGTATTAAGCAAACTATTAATCAGATAGTTGAGGCAGCTGAGTCAAATAATGTGGATGTGATTGGCATGAGCGGTCTACTCGTTAAATCCACAGTAATAATGAAAGAGAACTTGGAGGAATTGACGACAAGAGGTTTAGCGAATAAGTGGCCAGTACTGCTTGGAGGTGCTGCGTTAACTCGTACCTTCGTAGAGGATGATTTGGCTAGCAACTTCCCCGGAACGGTGCGATACGCAAAAGATGCTTTCGAAGGACTGTCATTAATGGATAAATTGATGGCATTAAAGCAAGGCCAATCAAATATTGAACTTCCAGCGCTTAAGAAGCGGGCAACAAAGCGAGTTGATGATCGAAATGATTCGATTGAAACGCGACGGAGTGATGTTTCAACAGAAAATTTGATACCGCAATCACCATTCTGGGGAACTAAGGTTGTTAAAGGTATACCTCTACAAGATTTTGCAAAGATGATTGATGAGAGAGCCCTATTTGTCGGACAGTGGGGGTTAAAAGGAGGTAAAGATAGTTTTTCTGCAGTATTAGAGGAAGCTCGGCCTAGACTGCGCGATTTACTGGCGGAATCGCAGATAAATTCTTGGTTTACCCCAGCTGTTGTTTACGGATACTTCCCATGCTTTAGCGAGGGAAATGATTTGGTTTTAGTTGATAAAGATAATAGAGAAGAAGTAGCTCGTTTTTCATTTCCGCGACAACGTCGAGATCGCAGGCTTTGTATCGCTGATTTCTTCCGAAGCAAAGAGTCAGATGAATTGGATGTAATTGCACTTCAAGTTGTTACGATGGGTTCGAGGATTAGTGAGATTACAAACCAATTATTTGAAGCTAATGATTATCGCCGTTACCTCGAGTTGCACGGTTTGTCTGTGCAACTTACAGAAGCACTTGCGGAATACTGGCATGGGCGAATTCGTTCCGAGTTAAAGATTAATCTTCCATCTGATAAAGACCTAAATTCAGTTCTTGACCAAGGTTATCAAGGATCACGGTATAGCTTTGGGTATCCTGCCTGTCCGGATCTATCGCAGCAAGTTCAATTATGTAAATTATTGGACGTCTCGCGGATAGATGTTACATTATCTGAAGAGCATCAATTACATCCAGAACAATCAACATCAGCGATAGTAGTACACCATCCTGAAGCTAAATACTTCAACGCGAATTGATTTAATTTTGAATTTATTTGATGCCATTCTTTGGGACATGGATGGAACTCTTGTAGATAGTGAACCAATTTGGGCCGAAGAAGAGGCTAAATTGATGTCAGAGTACGGAGTAGTCTGGAAAGAATCAGATTCCATTGCTTGCTTAGGTGGTCCAATATCTAGATTAGATGCATACATGCGTAACCTTGTTGAGGAGGAATTAGAGCCGAATGTTCTGGCAAATAAATTGGTAGTTCGGATGGCTGACCGTTTAACGACCGATACGAAATTTGCACCTGGAGCATATGAATTACTCTCTCAATTTCGAAATGCCAATATTCCTATGGCTTTAGTTACTGCAAGTAATCGGGGCATCATGGATTCGGTGCTTTCTTCCTTCGATGAAGAATACTTTCAGGTGGCAATATGCAGTGAAGATGTAACTTTTTCAAAGCCGGATCCTGAGGGCTATTTAGAGGCCGCAAAGAGGTTGAAAGTCGATATAGCGCGTTGCCTAATAATTGAAGATTCGTTAACCGGAATGAGAGCTGCAAGAGATTCAGGTGCCTTTCTATTAGGAATAAATCCGCATAGTTCCTTTGAAGTAAACGATCGTTCATTATTTGTAAATGGACTTGCTGGAATTTCAATGGAATTCCTTTATGGTCATTTCTTGGAGATAATTGAAGAATGAAGACTTTAGGAAACGGAGTATTAGCGCCAGGAGATCGCGTCCAGCTCACTGACGAGCGAGGGAAGATGTATTCGTTCTACCTAGTTGAAGGTGGACAGTGGCATTCACATAGAGGATGGATCAATCACAATGAAATTATTGGCAAGGAAGAGGGTGTAGTAGTCACCTCCAGCAACGGATCTAATTATCAGGTTTTTCGTCCCTTGTTAAACGACTATGTACTTTCTATGCCAAGAGGCGCAACCATTATCTACCCAAAAGATAGTGCAACGATAATTGGCTTTGCAGACATTTTCCCAGGAGCACGTGTCTTGGAGGCTGGCGCTGGAAGTGGCGCTCTTTCGATTTCAATTCTGCGTGCGATCGGCGAAAATGGCGAACTCGTCTCTTATGAAGTAAGGGATGATTTTCGTGATGTTGCAAAAGAAAGTGTTAAAAACTATTTCGGATACGTTCCAACGAACTGGATTCTTAAAAGTGGCGAAGTTCAAAGTGGCGAATATGCAGGAAATTTTGACAGAGTTATATATGACATGCTCGCTCCTTGGGACGCACTCGATTCTGCAATAAAAGCTCTACGAAATGGAGGAGTGCTCTGCTGTTATGTGGCTACGACAACTCAGTTATCGAGAACCGCAGAAGCAATTCGTGAGAGCAATGAATTTTCAGAACCAGAAGCTTTTGAAACGCTGTTGCGAAACTGGCATTTGGAAGGATTAGCTGTTCGCCCAGCGCACAGCATGAACGCGCACACTGGATTTCTGCTTCTGGCACGTAAAACTAAAGATAAGCCGATTCGAAGGAAACGTCGTCCATCTAAGGGATCATTGAATACTGATTAGGTCAACAACGAAAATTAGTGTTTCGTTTGGACCAACAGATCCCGCACCTGATTCACCATAAGCTAAAGCCGGAGGTATAACGAGTAATCGTCTTCCGCCTTCTTTCATTCCAGGGACTCCTTGTTGCCAACCAAGAATGACTTGATTTAATGGAAAGGTTGCAGGTCCGCTACTCCAGGAACTTTCAAGTATCTGTCCTGAAGACCAAGACATCAGCGTGTAATGAACGGTTACTGTTGAATCAACTGTCGCAGTAGCGCCAGTTCCTTCAATCACATCATTTGCAATCAGTTCTGTTGGTGGATTGCCCGTTGGAGCGGTGATTTCTGGGGCATCTCCGGCATTAGTAGAAACGATTGGGAGGTTGTTATTTGAAATATCACCATTCGGTTCGGTTGAAGGTGCGCCACCATCCGTTGTGCAACCGGCTAGAGCTGAAAAAAGTACCGGTACCAGCAAAGCTGCAAATGTTTTCTTCATGACCGCACCTTATCGTGTTTGAAACGATAATCTCGCGCTGTGTCGGCGGCAAAAACAGAGAGATTGATCAATCTGACCATGGCCCTACTGGGAGCTAAACGCCATATGTCGAAATCAGAGATCTTCAAAAAGGTTGCAGGATATGACGGGGCATCTGAAGCCATGGAGCGCATGTTTGAACGAGATAAAGATGAACTCCGCGCTTTAGGTATAGATATTGAAGT
>CAYRXG010000004.1:0-36139 GCA_964428285.1 uncultured Clavibacter sp. | reverse complement strand
GATAGCGGAGTTCATTTCGGACATCAAACTCGTCGTTGGAATCCAAAGATGAAACGTTTCATCTTTACGGAGCGCAATGGCATTTACATCATCGATATCCAGCAATCACTTGCGCTTATCGATAAGGCATACGATTTCGTAAAAGATGTTGTTGCCAAAGGCGGCAATGTCTTATTTGTAGGTACCAAAAAGCAGGCGCAAGAGCCGATTCAAGCGCAAGCAAAACGCGTCGGGATGCCATATGTAACTGAGCGTTGGTTGGGCGGAATGCTTACGAATTTCCCAACCGTCTACAAGAGAATTCAGCGCTTAAAGGAACTTGAAGCGCTAGAAGCATCAAATGATCAGGTACTAACAAAGAAAGAACTACTCTTGCTACGTCGCGAGCGCGAGAAGTTACATAAGAATCTCGATGGTATTCGCAACATGACTAAGTTGCCTGCAGCAATTTGGGTAGTAGATACCAAACTAGAGCATCTCGCTGTAGCTGAAGCTAAGAAACTTGGCATCCCAGTCATTGCAATTTTGGATACCAACTGCGATCCTGATGAAGTCGACTTCAAAATTCCTGGAAACGATGATGCGATTCGATCGGTGACTCTTCTTACTCGAGTTATTTCTGATGCAATTGCAGCGGGCTTACAAGCAAGATCTGCCAATGTTGCAAAGGAAGCAGCTGCCGCTGCTAAAGCAGGAGCTGAATCTGTTGCAGCCGGAGAACCTTTAGCCGACTGGGAGAAAGAACTCATTGGCGCGCCAGCAGATAACTCGGCTCCGGCAACCGAAAGTGCAGGTTCATAAGTGGCATACACAGCAGATGATGTAAAACGTCTTCGCGAAGTAACCGCTGCCGGAATGCTCGATTGCAAGAAGGCGCTAGATGAAACAAATGGCGATTTTGATAAAGCAATCGAAGTAATTCGAGTCAAAGGATTAAAGGGTGTTACCAAGCGCGAAGGTCGAGCAACCTCTAATGGCCTGATTGCTGCAAAAGCAGAAGGCAAGACGGCGGTCATGCTGGAGCTAAATTGCGAAACAGACTTTGTTGCTAAAGGAGATCGTTTCCAAGCCGTTGCAGATGAACTTCTTTCGCATCTATTTGCTAGCAAGCAATCTGATTTAACAAACTTCATTGCATCAAATTTGCCATCCGGTAAGTCTGTTCAAGCGGCAATTGATGAAGCTAATGCAACGCTTGGTGAAAAGATCGAACTTCGCCGAATTGCAGTTGTAGATGCAAGTGCGAATGCACTTTACCTACATAAGACAAGTCCTGATCTACCGCCTCAAGTTGGAGTACTTGTTGCGCTT
This sequence comes from uncultured Clavibacter sp., assembly GCA_964428285.1. Taxonomy (GTDB): domain Bacteria; phylum Actinomycetota; class Actinomycetes; order Nanopelagicales; family Nanopelagicaceae; genus MAG-120802. Next base: position 34,828 of record CAYRXG010000004.1, on the reverse strand, counting down.
GATAAGGAAAATGAAGCTGTTGGTAAAGATGTCGCACAACATATTGCAGCATTTGCGCCACAATACTTAAATCGCGAAGAAATACCTGCAGATGTTATTGCCAACGAGCGCCGTCTAGCTGAAGAGACCGCTCGCAACGAAGGAAAACCAGATGCAGCTATTGAAAAGATTGTTGAAGGACGTGTAACGGGCTTTGTCAAAGAGGTCGCCGTTCTTGATCAAGCTTTCGCGAAGGATCAAAAGAAGAGCGTGCAGCAAGTTCTTACTGAAGCTGGATCAAATCTAACTAAGTTCTATAGATTCCGCGTGGGACAGTAACTGCTTCGCGGCAAGTAGAATTAGCACCGGAAGGAGCACTCGAATGGCAAGTAATCGCAAAAGCTACAAACGAGTGCTCCTTAAACTTTCTGGTGAAGTATTTGGCGGGGCCAAGGGTTTAGGTGTTGATCCAGATGTAGTAAATGATGTTGCAAGACAAATCTCAGATGTAGTTCGCTCCGGAGTTCAAGTTGCCATAGTTGTTGGCGGCGGCAACTATTTTCGAGGCGCAGAATTACAACAGCGTGGCATGGATAGAGCGCGCGCCGATTACATGGGAATGCTCGGAACAGTAATGAACTGTCTTGCGCTACAAGATTTTCTTGAAAAAGAGGGAATTGATACTCGCGTACAAACAGCAATCACAATGGGTCAAGTCGCAGAACCTTATATTCCGCGCAGATCGATAAGGCACTTGGAAAAAGGAAGAGTTGTAATTTTCGGCGCGGGTGCGGGAATGCCATTTTTCACAACCGATACAGTTGCAGCACAGCGCGCATTGGAAATTGGTGCAGATGCGCTACTTCTAGCCAAGAGCGGCGTAGATGGTGTCTACTCATCTGATCCACGAAAAGACAAGAATGCAACTAAGTTTGATCAGATTTCTTACGATGAAGTTTTGACCAAGTCACTAGCAGTCGCCGATGCGGCTGCATTTAGCCTTTGCAGAGAGAATGAATTACCGATAGTTGTCTTTAATCTCCTTGAAAAAGGAAACATTGCGCGCGCCGTGCGTGGTGAAGCGATTGGAACTCTGGTCAACTAGGACCAGCAAAGGAGCGCCATGACGATTCAAAACGTACTTGCTGATGCAAATACAAAGATGAATAAAGCAGTTGAAGTAGCAAAAGAAGATTTTGCAGCAATCCGTACCGGACGAGCTCATCCTTCTATGTTTGCAAAGATCATGGTTGATTACTACGGAACGGCAACACCTCTCTCGCAACTTGCAACAGTTCAAGTTCCGGAAGCCCGACTTGCATTGATTACTCCTTACGACAAAGGTGCAACAGCTGCGATTGAAAAGTCGATTCGCGAATCCGATTTAGGCGTGAATCCAGGTGGCGACGGCAATGTTATTAGAGTCAACTTTCCTCAGTTAACCGAAGAGCGAAGAAAAGAATTTATTAAAGTTGCAAAAGGCAAAGCCGAAGATTCACGAGTATCCATTCGCGCAATTCGCCGAAATGCCAAAGAAGCTATGGAAAAACTCGAGAAGGATGGCCAAGTAAGTAAAGATGATCTGGCACGTGGCGAAAAAGAATTAGAGAAAGTTACTTCAGATCACGTTGGTAAAATTGATGAAATTCTTAAGCATAAAGAGGCGGAACTTCTCGAGGTTTAGCCTTGCGAGCAAATCATGAGTGACTTGCACTCCATAAACGAGGCCATAAACAAACGCGCTGGTCGCAGATTGCTTCCATCAATATTGGTCGGCCTTGGGCTTCTCGCAATTATTTTCACCACGATGGCTCTCGTTCCGGTTCTCTTCGCAATCTTTGTCCTAGTTGCAGTTTTAATTGCTTTACACGAATTGAGTTCGGCCTTTCAGGCGCGCGGCATTAAAGTTAACTTTCTTCAGTTAGCAATTGCGACTTCAGTAGTTTTGGCAAGCGCCTGGTTTGCTGGATTGCCCGGATTATCAATCTCAATAGTCCTAGCAATTATCTCTCTACTCTTCCTTCAACTCGTAAAGGGCACTGAGGGTTTTGTTACTCATGCAACCGGAACATCATTTGCACTTTTATATCCAGGATTTATTGCAGGGTTCATCTTCCTTCTTGCGAGGTCGGGAGATGGTTTTGCCTACATTTCGACATTGGTAATACTGGTAGGACTTAACGACACCTTTGCCTATCTGACTGGCGTCTTAATAGGAAAACATCCTTTGGCAAAAAATATTTCACCAAAGAAAACTTGGGAGGGTTTTATAGGTGGACTGGTATTTACTGCTGCTGGAGGCGCTTTAACTTTTCAGTATCTACTAGAGCAGCATCCAATAGTTGGAGCTTTAGCTGGATGTGCCGGTGTTGCAGCAGCAACAGTTGGCGATTTAATTGAAAGTGCCATTAAGCGCGACTTGGCATTGAAAGATATGGGAACTTTGCTACCTGGTCATGGCGGAATGTTGGATCGAATCGATTCAGCTCTGATCGCAGCGCCTGTCATCTGGTGCTTTATTGAATTACTAAAGCGATTTGGCTAATGCGCGCGAAAACCCCACAACATTTTGCTGATATACCGGCAGCGGACCGAAGGAATTGGGTCCAAGAGTTTGGGTTACCTGCATTTCGCGCAAATCAAATTGCTACGCACTATTTTCAGCACCATAACGATAATCCGAACTCTTGGAGTGATTTTCCGTCAAGCGCACGTCAACTTGTTTCAGAGAAAATTCTCCCACCATTACTTTCATTAGTTCGCTCAATCTCTTGTGATGGCGGTAAGACTCGGAAAGATTTGTGGCGATTACATGATGGAGTCTTAGTCGAATCTGTATTAATGCGCTACAGCGATAGGGCAACAGTTTGTATCTCATCGCAAGCTGGCTGCGGAATGGATTGTCCTTTTTGCGCAACTGGTCAGGCAGGTCTAACTAGAAATCTAACTGCGGCGGAAATTACTGCTCAAGTAGTTGCGGCAGCAAAAGTTTGTGAAGCCGGTGAACTAAAAGGTGGCCCGATACGTTTATCAAATGTGGTTTTCATGGGAATGGGAGAGCCACTGGCTAATTACAACGCAGTTATCCAGAGCGTACGGAACATTACAGCTCCATCTCCAGATGGTTTGGGAATTGGTGCGCGCTCCGTGACGCTCTCAACAGTTGGATTAGTACCAGGTATCGAGAAATTAATTTCAGAAGGAGTTCCTGTCACACTAGCCGTCTCATTACACACTCCAGATGATGAACTTCGAGATACTTTAGTTCCAATTAATAATCGCTGGAAAGTGAAAGAAGTCTTACAGGCAGCTGACAATTATTCGGATAAGACGGGGCGACGCTACTCAATTGAGTATGCATTGATTCGAGATATCAATGATCAGGCTTGGCGGGCAGATCTGTTGGGCAGATTGCTTAAGAATCGCAATGCGCACGTCAATTTGATTCCATTAAATCCAACTCCTGGATCAAAATGGACTGCCTCTCGTAAAGAAGATGAGCGCGAGTTTGTCCGAATATTGGAAGGTTATGGAGTTCCGGTAACAGTTCGTGATACTCGAGGGAGAGAAATTGATGGCGCCTGCGGACAACTTGCTGCCGCAGAGTCCTTGATAGAAAGCGCACCTGATAACTAAACTCCTAAGCCTGTGGCCGGAGGTGCCAGAAGCTATTGGAGGAATTTGTGAAGACATTACAGAACTTCATCAACGGCAAAAGCGTTCCATCTTCATCTGATAAGACTCAAGATTTAATTAATCCTGCAACCGGTCAAGTATTTGCAAAAGCTCCAGTATCAAATGCAAAAGATATTGATGATGCCATGAAGTCTGCAGAGAAAGCCTTTGAAACATGGCGTGACTCAACTCCCGGAGAGCGTCAGAAGGCAATAAATAAGATTGCCGATGCAATTGAGGCAAGGTCTGAAGAACTTATAAAAATTGAATCCGAAAATACTGGCAAGCCAATTGCTGTAACTCGCCAAGAAGAAATTGGTCCGATGTTAGATCAGATTCGGTTTTTTGCGGGAGCTGCTCGACATCTTGAAGGCAGATCTGCTGCGGAGTATTTCAAAGGACACACATCATTTATTCGTCGCGAGCCAATTGGAGTATGTGCTCAAGTCACGCCTTGGAACTATCCGATGATGATGGCTGTTTGGAAATGGGCGCCCGCGATTGCTGCTGGAAATACTGTTGTATTAAAGCCAAGTGATACAACTCCTGTTTCTACAATTTGGATGGCAGAGTTGATGCAAGAATTTTTGCCAGAAGGTGTAATAAACGTTGTGACCGGAGATCGAGAAACTGGTCGTCTTCTTGTAGATCATGAAATTCCGCAATTTGTTTCTATTACCGGTTCAGTTAGAGCAGGTATGGAAGTTGCCAAGGAAGCTTCTAAGGATCTGAAAAAAGTTCATCTAGAGCTTGGCGGTAAAGCCCCAGTTGTTATTTTTGATGATGCAAATCTAGAAGCTGCTTGTGAGTGGATTGCGGTAGCCGGCTACTTTAACGCCGGACAAGATTGCACTGCAGCAACAAGAGTTATTGTCGAAGCAAGCGCATATGAAGATGTTGTGACACTTCTTTCCGAGCAAGCAAAGAACAACATAAAGGTCGGTATGCCTGAAGAAGATGTATTAGTTGGACCGGTGAATAATGCAAACCAGCTTTCACGAGTCCAAGGATTCCTAGACCGAGTTCCTGGCCATGCGCGCGTTACTGCGGGTGGCAGCAAAGTTGATCGCCCTGGCTATTTCTGGAACCCAACGGTTGTTGCAGATCTACGTCAAGATGATGAAATGATTCAAAATGAAATGTTTGCACCAGTGATTACTATCCAAAAATTCGCAGACGAAGCCGAAGCTGTTCGTATGGCAAATGGCGTTAAATATGGATTAGCTTCAAGCGTCTGGACAAAAGATCATGGCCGCGCCATGAGAATGGCAAAAGCATTTGATTTTGGTTGCGTCTGGATAAATACTCATATTCCAATGGTGGCTGAGATGCCTCACGGCGGATTCAAGCACTCCGGATACGGAAAAGATTTATCGGGATATGGATTTGAGGAGTACACACGTATCAAACACGTGATGACAAATCTAAACGCCTGATAAGTTTTACAAATTAAACCCGACAAAAAATCGAGAGAAAGTAGAACAATGAAGAGAGATATCAACTCGCTAGCCCCAGAAACACAAGCGCTAATTCGTGCTCAACTTACTCGTCGTTCATTGTTGGTTGGCGCAGGTGCAGTTGTTGGCGCAGGAACTCTTGCGGCATGCGGAACTGGCGGATCAGAATCTGCAGCAGAGGGTGTTGTTGATGTTAGCGATGAGGAAAAAATTGTCCGCTGGGCAAACTGGCCGCTGTATTTAGATTTTAATGAGGACACCAAAGAATATCCGACACTTAAGGCTTTCGAGGCAGCAACAGGAATTACAGCTACATATACTGAAGATATTGATGATAACAATTCTTTCTACGGAAAAGTGCAAGGCCAGCTTTCAATTGGATCTGACATTGGATATGACATTGTTACTCCAACCGATTGGATGGCATCACGCTGGATTGAACAAGGTTATGCCCAAAAATTAAATCCAGATAACATCCCAAATAAAGGAAATATTCGCGCAGTTCTTGCAGATGTCCCATTTGATCAAGGCCGCAACTATTCCTTGACTTGGCAATCAGGATTTGCCGGTTTTGGTTGGAACACTCAGAAAATTCCAAATGGTGTTCGCACAATTGAAGATCTATTTAAGCCTGCTAATAAAGGTCGAATTGTGGTCCTCTCGGAGTTCCGCGACACAATCGGAATAATTCTGCAGTATCAAGGTGTAGATCCTTCAGGTGACTTCACTGAGGATCAGTTTATGAATGCAATTGATTTTCTAAAGGGCAAAATTGCCGATGGTTTCATCCGAAAAGTTAAAGGAAACTCCTACTCTGAAGATCTAGTTAATGGCGATGCAGTCGCTGTAATTGGATGGTCTGGTGACTTATTTATTCTTAAATCTGAAAATGACAATAAGTTCGATTTTGCTATTCCAGAATCGGGCGGAATGCTCTGGTCAGATAATTTATTGATTCCATCAACTTCGACTCACAAGAAGAATGCAGAACTTTTGATGAATCACTACTACGACCCAGCAGTCGCAGCTGAAGTTGCTGCGTATGTAAATTACATCTGTCCGGTAGAAGCAGCGCAGCCTGAACTAGAGAAGATTGATCCAGCCCTTGCTGAAAGCCCATACATATTCCCAGATGAGGCTACCTTGGCAAAGGTAAAGGTTTTCCGTCCCGTTACTGCTGATGAGCAGACATCGTTCCAAGCTGCTTTTGACGAAGCAATCGGAAATTAATCTTTATGGCAGGCCAGAAGGTCGCACTAGATACAGGTGACTTAGTACTAAATCGCGTCTCAAAGTATTACGGTGACTTCTGCGCGGTTGATGATCTTTCGTTAACTGTTCCTGATGGTTCTTTCTTTGCACTACTTGGGCCATCAGGTTGCGGCAAAACTACGACGTTAAGGATGATTGCAGGGCTTGAGGAACCAACGCAAGGCACAATCAATATTGGTGAAACCGATATAACGACCCAAAAACCTTATCGTCGAAATGTAAATACCGTATTTCAAAATTATGCACTATTTCCTCATCTGACAATCTTTGAAAATATCGCTTTCGGACTTCGTCGACGCGGAATTAAAGAAGTCAAGAATGAAGTTATGGCAGCTCTTGAATTAGTCGAACTAGCTCATCTTGCAGAACGAAAACCTGGTCAACTTTCCGGTGGACAACAGCAACGAATCGCTGTGGCCCGCGCCATTGTTAATCGCCCTGAAGTATTGCTATTGGACGAACCGCTCGGAGCTCTAGATCTTAAATTACGTCGCCAGATGCAGATTGAGTTGAAGCGTATTCAAATGGAAATTGGCATCACCTTTATCCACGTTACGCATGATCAAGAAGAAGCTATGACTATGGCCGACACGATTGCTGTGATGAATCAAGGAAAGATCGAACAGATGGGTTCTGCGACCGAACTTTACGAAGCGCCCAAGACCGCTTTCGTTGCAAACTTCTTAGGTCAATGCAATTTAATTAAGGCGAAAGTTCAATCTCGTGCCGGCGGCAAAGCAGTTGTAAGCGCTAAGGGCCATACTTTTGAAATTCCGCTTTCTCGAGTTTCCACCGAATCAGACTCTGTACTTCTTGGTGTAAGACCAGAAAAACTGCGACTTGATGACTCCGGAACCAACTCCATCAAAGATTGCATTGTTACCGATCGTTCTTTTGTTGGAACATCGACTCAGTATCTCTTGAAAACTCCTTGGGATTTAGAACTTATTGCATTTGAGCAAAATGATGAAGGTCTTCACGATTTACATGTTGGCGATAAAGTTTCAGTTGAATGGGATCCAGAACATACTTTTGGTCTAGATGGCTCACAAGACATTAACGCTGGCGCTGATTTAGACGAAGAAGAATAAATGGCATTTCTTCACGCTGCTACAGGTTCACATTCTGGGCCGAAAAGTGGATTGAAATCTAAGTCCTGGACTCCATATCTATTATTAGCTCCAGGTCTAATCTGGCTTGTTACATTTTTCATTTTTCCTATTCTTTCTTTGGCAAGTACTTCAACGATGGTTCGACCTGAGGGTGCTCAGATTGGTACTTATGTGCAAGAACTTAGGTTTGCCAATTACATCGATGCTTTTCAAGCAAATCAAGAGCAATACATTCGATCATTTGTCTATGCCGCAATTGCCACCTTACTAGCCCTGGCGATTGCATATCCGCTCGCTTACATGATTGCATTTAAATCTGGAAAATACCGAAATATCCTTTTGGTAATGGTGGTTGCGCCATTCTTCACATCATTTCTTCTACGCACGGTGGCCTGGACACAGATTCTTGGTGATGAAGGTCCGATTGTTTCTACTTTAAAACTACTGCCATTTGTTGGCGATTCAATGCGACTTACTTCCACGCCATTTGCGGTGGTCTCAGGTTTAACTTATAACTTCCTTCCTTTTATGACATTGCCACTTTATGCGAGCTTAGAACGAATTGATCCAAGAACTCTCGAAGCTGCAGGGGACCTTTATGCGAATGGATTTACAACATTTCGCAAAGTGACTGTGCCGTTATCAATGCCAGGAGTGGTGGCTGGAACTTTATTGACCTTTATTCCAGCAGCTGGTGATTATGTAAATGCGGCCATCCTAGGTAGTCCAAGCACAAAAATGATCGGCAATGTTATTGAATCTCGGTTCTTTGCGGTTGTCGATTATCCAACCGCTGCCGCGCTTTCATTTACATTGATGGCAACCATTTTGATTCTAGTTACTTTGTATATCCGTCGCTCCGGAACTGACGAGTTAGTATGAGAAAAGATTTATTGCCAAGACCATCGCTGTCGCATCGCACCGGTCGTTGGTTTTCTCGAAACTTAATCAGAATCTATGCCGTACTAGCGTTCATCTATCTCTTCATCCCAGTTGCCTACACTTTTGCTTTTTCTTTTAATGATGCCGGAAAAAGCAACTTAGTTTGGAAAGGTTTTACTTTAGATAACTGGAAGAACCCTTGTGGCGCTCCGCAGGTTTGCACAGCCGTGGCAAACTCCCTACAAATTGGAATTATTTCCACGGTATTAGCAACAATTTTGGGGACGATGATTGCATTTGCAATCGGAAGGCATAAATTCAAAGGGAGAAAAACTACAAATCTCTTGATATTTCTTCCGATGGCAACTCCTGAAGTTGTTCTTGGTGCGTCACTGTTAGCAATGTTTTTAAACTTACGAATTAATCCTGGTTTCTGGACGATAGTTATAGCCCATGTAATGTTTTGTATCTCATTCGTTGTGGTGACTGTAAAGGCTCGAATTGCCGGCCTGGATCCTAAGTTGGAACAAGCCGCAATGGATCTTTATGCCAATGAACGTGAAACGTTTCGATATGTAACTTTGCCGTTGGTCATGCCCGGAATTGCGGGTGCGGCTCTCCTTGCATTCTCACTTTCCTTCGACGATTTCATTATTACCAACTTCAACTCTGGAATCGTCAGCACATTTCCAAAGTTTGTATATGTATCTGCAGCGCGAGGAATACCGGCTCAAGCTAATGTCATTGGAAGTGCTATGTTCTTTATCGCGTTAATTATCGTTATTGTGGGACAGGTAGTAAGTCGCCAACGTAAAAGAGGCTAGTTCTACCTCTACTAAGTTTCGCTCATAGCTATTACTATTGCCCGACTGTCGAAAGGAAGATGATGGCTCTCAATAAGGATCCTAAGTCGTTTACAAAAATCACATTAGACGAAGGTGAGATGCCAACGCAGTGGTACAACATCATTCCTGATCTTCCTGCGCCACCGCCACCGCCACTTCATCCAGGAACTTTGCAACCAGTCGGACCTGATGATCTAGCTCCACTATTTCCAATGGATCTAATTCTTCAAGAAGTTTCAAGTGAAAGTTATATTGATATTCCAGGTGAAGTACTTGATGTATATCGTCAATGGAGACCTTCGCCGCTTTATCGAGCAAGAAACTTAGAGAAAGCTCTAGGAACGCCGGCACGTATTTACTATAAGTACGAAGGAGTTTCACCGGCAGGATCGCACAAAACAAATACTTCAGTGCCGCAAGCTTTCTACAATAAAAAAGCTGGCAAAAAGAAAATTACTACAGAGACTGGTGCTGGACAGTGGGGAACAGCGCTTTCCTATGCGTGCGCATTATTTGGTCTTGATTGCGAAGTCTGGCAAGTCGGCGGTTCATATGATGCCAAGCCATACCGTCGCTTAATGATGGAAGTATTCGGAGCAAAAGTTCATCGCTCGCCTTCAAATCTAACTGAAGCTGGTCGAAAACTTGCAGCAGATCCAAAGAACCATTCCGGTTCACTCGGTATCGCAATCTCTGAAGCTGTTGAAGTTGCAGCGCAGGATCCAGATGCTGCATATGCACTTGGCTCAGTTTTGAATCATGTACTTTTACATCAAACTATTATCGGCGAAGAAGCGCTGCTTCAATTAGCAAAAGTCGGAGATACTCCAGACCTACTTGTTGGATGTACCGGTGGAGGTTCAAACTTTGCCGGACTCTCATTCCCATTCATTCGCGAAAAACTAAAAGGCAAAATGAGTCCGGAGATCAGAGCAGTAGAACCAGCATCTTGTCCTTCATTAACTCGCGGAGTTTATGCATATGACTTTGGCGATACCGCAGGAATGACGCCATTAATGAAAATGCATACTTTGGGCCATGACTTTATTCCAGATCCAATTCATGCTGGCGGACTTCGTTACCATGGAATGTCGCCACTAATTAGCCATATTTACGAACTCGGATTGATGACAGCAACATCCGTACAACAGACTGAATGTTTTGCTGCTGCAATTCAATTTGCAAGAACAGAGGGAATTGTTCCGGCTCCTGAACCAACTCATGCCATAGCGATTGCAATTCAAGAAGCGCTAAAAGCAAAAGAAACTGGCGAAGAAAAAGTTATTCTCACTGCGCTTTGCGGTCATGGGCACTTTGATCTTGCAGCTTACGATCAGTATCTGCGTGGAGAGATGAAAGATTCTGTCCTTAAAGATGAAGACTTTGCTTCGGCACTGGCTGCACTTCCAACGGTATAAGGCTGGCAATTGACCAATATCGGGAATATGTATGGCCCTAATTTCACATTTCTTGGAGTTCCTGCATGTGATTTGGATAAGCCTGAAACATATAAAAGTGCAGATGTAATAATTATTGGCGCGCCAATCGATAGTGGGACATCACATAGATCTGGTGCAAAGTTTGGTCCACAAGCTATTCGGATGGGCGATTATTTGCCGCATGATGGTGAAAGGCCGCATTTAGCATTACGAATAGATGGTTTGAAGGCGCTAAAAGTTTTTGACGCCGGTGATTTATTGATGCCTCCCGGAGATTTAGCAGAGTCATTAAAAGTACTTCGAAACGCTACGGAAAAGATTTCACGCGCTGGTGCTATCGCAGTTGTTCTTGGCGGAGATCATTCAATTGCTTCGGCAGATGTTGCGGGCATTGCTGATCATCGCGGCCAAGGAAAGATTTCCATGATTCATTTCGATGCCCATGCCGACACCGGAGATCTTCAGTTTGGTGCGTTGGTTGGTCACGGAACTCCAATGCGAAGACTTATTGATTCTGGCGCGGTTCGCGGCGATAGATTTTTACAACTTGGATTGCGAGGATATTGGCCAGATGATGCAACCTTAAATTGGATGCGCGATCAGGGGATGCGCTCTTATGAAATGACCGAAATTCATCATCGTGGCTTAAATAAAGTTTTAGATGAATCTTTTGCTCGTTTAACCGACGGTTGTGATGGCGTATTTCTTTCAGTCGATATCGATGTAGTAGATCCTGGAATGGCTCCCGGAACCGGTACGCCTGAACCAGGCGGAATGACATCTCGAGAACTTTTGGAAGCAGTTCGTAGAATTTGTCTAGAACTTCCCGTTGTGGGAATTGATGTTGTAGAAGTTTCCCCGCCTTTTGATTCTGCTGATATCACAGCAATTCTTGCAAACCGAGTTGTTCTTGAAGCTGTAAGTGCAATTGCAAAACGCAAGAGCGGTGAAAGTTATTCACCCACTAAGAATCTACTTGATCGCTAAATTTTTGAAATAGCTTCGTCAAGAATACTCAAGGCTTCTTGCAATAAATCATCTGGCATAACAAGTGGCGGAAGAAGTCGAATTACATTGCCATATGTGCCCGCTGAGAGAAGTAAGACTCCTTTTTGTAAGCAATACTTGATGATTGCAGCTTGGGCTTCAGCATTTGGTTCTTGAGTTCCGGGTTTTACAAACTCCAATGCTTGCATAGCGCCGCGACCGCGCACATCACCGATAATCGAATATTTTTTCTTCATCTCATTAAGTGCAGAAGAAATAATCTTGCCTTGAGCAGCCGCACGGTCAACTAGCTTTTCTTCTTCAATAGTTGCAATTGCGCCAAGTGCTGCGGCGCATGCGATTGGCGAACCACCATAAGTTCCACCAAGTCCACCAGCATGGACTGAATCCATAATTTCAGCTCGTCCCGTTACACCTGCAAGTGGAAGTCCGCCGGCAATACCTTTGGCGGTAGTAATTAGATCCGGAACGATACCTTCATCTTCGCAAGCAAACATCTTTCCGGTGCGCGCGAAACCGGTTTGTACTTCATCAGCAATAAAAACGATTCCATTTTCGTTGCAGAACTTAACTAAGCCTGGCAGGAAACCTTTTGGCGGTACTACGAATCCACCTTCTCCTTGAATTGGTTCAATAACAATGCAAGCAACATTCTTTGCACCAATTTCCTTTTCAATCTTATGCAGAACAGTATCTAGCGCTTCGCGCTCGCAAGCTTCGGCGCCTCCTGGCCAACGATATGGATAAGCCATCGGCATTCGATAAATCTCTGGAGCAAACGGACCGAATCCATCTTTATAAGGAATATTTTTCGCAGTCATTCCCATAGTTAAATTAGTACGCCCGTGGTAGCCATGTTCAAAAACAACGACTGCTTGTCGGTTTGTATATTTTCGAGCGATTTTTACCGCATTCTCCAAAGCTTCTGCTCCTGAGGTGAAAAGCGCAGATTTTTTCTTATGCGTTCCTGGAGTCAATCTATTTAGAGCTTCACTTACTTCTATATATCCCATATATGGAGCAACCATGAAACAGGTATGTGTAAAGGCTTCAACTTGTTCCGTAACATTTTTTACAACACGTGTCGCTGAATTTCCTACGCTGACTACCGCAATGCCAGCACCCATATCGATAATTGAATTTCCATCGACATCAACAATTACGCCGCCGCCAGCTTTCTCGACAACCACTGGAACTGCCATACCTAGACCGGCCGAAACAGCTTCTGCCCGGCGCTTTACAATTGATTGAGATTTAGGGCCAGGAATTTCTGTGACCAGTTTTCGCTGTTGAGGTATGTTCGGTCCGAATGTCATTTCGCCATTCTATCTCCTCCCGTTACAACCACCACTTTCTGAGAGAATCCCTTAGTGCGCGATGTGGTAATCCTTGGTTCAACTGGGTCCATTGGCGTTCAAGCACTTGAAGTCATTGCTACCCATCCAGATAAATTTAGAGTTGTTGCCCTAGCCGCCGGATCCAAACGAATAGAACTACTTGCTAAGCAGGCCAGAGATTTCAATGTGCCAATTGTTGCAACAACCGGAGACGGTAAAAAACTTCGCGAATTACTTGGCAACACCGAAGTTATTGATGGCAAAGATTCTGCAAAGACAGTGGCCGCAATTTCTTGCGATGTTGTCCTAAATGGAATTAACGGATCAATCGGGCTCGGTCCAACTCTTTCAGCATTAGAAGCCGGAAACACGGTTGCGCTAGCCAATAAAGAATCATTAGTAGCTGGTGGTGATTTAGTAATCTCACATGGACGAGATCGATTAATCCCGGTTGACTCAGAACATTCTGCAATCTTCCAAGCTCTTAAATCAGGTAAACGAGAGGAAGTCTCAAAGTTTGTTCTGACTGCTAGCGGCGGACCATTTAGAAATCGCAAGGATCTATCCGACATAACCGTTGCAGAAGCTCTAGCGCATCCAACATGGAATATGGGAGAAGTAGTAACGATTAATTCTGCAACTTTGGTCAATAAAGGTCTTGAGATTATCGAAGCTCACTATTTATTTGATATTCCATATAGCAAAATTGAAGCGGTGATACATCCGCAATCAATAATCCATTCATTTGTTGAATTCGTAGATGGTTCAACAATTGCCCAAGCATCGCCACCTAATATGAAAGGCCCCATTGCTTATGCTCTTTCATACCCTGAGCGAATTAACAACGTTATTTCATCTATCGATTGGAGATTGGCTCACAATTGGACTTTTGAACCGATAGATGAAGTTCGATTTCCTAGCATTGAATTAGCACGCAGATGTGGAGCTCTTGGGGGAGCCGTAACCGCCATTTTTAATGCGGCAAATGAAGTTGCAGTTGAAGCGTTCTTGAAGAAACACATTGCTTTCTCAGCGATAGTTGAGACTATTGAAAGAGTTGTGAATAAACTTGCCTCATCCGCACCAGAGAAAATTCGTGATATCCAAGATGTCACCGCGATTGAGAATGATGCACGTCGGGTAGCGCATGAGGCGCTCTCTTAACGAATAGGAGTTTATGTGGGCCTAATCGGCGTGCTGGCATTTATTTTCGCCCTGCTTTTCTCGGTTATGGTTCACGAGTTTGGACATTACATAACCGCTAAGCGATATGGCATGCGCGTCACTGAATTCTTCCTTGGTTTTGGAAAACGACTCTGGTCAACCCAACGTGGTGAAACTGAATTTGGTGTAAAGGCAATTCCTGCAGGTGGATATTGTCGAATCTCGGGCATGTCTCCACGAGAAGTCTTGCCGCCAGAAGTTCAAGAGCGAGCATATTTTCGGGCAAAGACACATCAAAAACTCATAGTTTCTGGTGCAGGTTCATTTTTACATTTTGTTCTTGGTTTTCTCCTCTTATTTCTCCTATTTAGCGGAGTTGGTGTGGCCAAGCCACTTTCAACAATCTCAGAAGTTGTTCCATGCGTTCCAATATCTAATCAGTGTCTTGAAAGTGATCCAATATCTCCTGCGAAGTCAGCGGGATTGCTAGCCGGAGATCGCATCGTTGGCATCGACGGAAAACTCAACTTGGATTGGGAAGAGATTTCGCCAATACTGCGTCAGTCTGCTGGTGAGGAAATCGAATTAACAATAGATAGATCTGGCGAACAATTTTCAATTCGAGTAAAGCTGGCTTCTAGAACAGTTGAAGGCGAAGAGCGCGGATATCTTGGCATAATTAATGAATATGGATTGGTTCGCGAAAATCCAATTACAGCGATAAATTCTTCAATTAATGCCACCGGAGATTTAATTGTTGGATCAGCTAAAGCTTTGGTAAATCTACCGGCACAAATTCCTTCTTTATTTGGACAAACTTTCCTCGGCGAAGAACGTAATTCCGATGGTCTAGTTGGAATTGTTGGTGTTGCGCGGGCAACTGGAGATACTGTTTCGAGTAGGAATTTAACTACCGGAGAAAAACTTGCCACATTTATTTTGATTATTGCATCTTTAAATATTTTTGTTGGAATCTTTAATTTGCTTCCGATACTGCCTCTCGATGGCGGACATATGGCAATTGCGGTCTATGAAGGAATCAGAAGGCAGGTCTATCGATTACGCGGCAGGGCAGAACCTGGAAAAGTCGATGTCGAAAAATTAACACCAATCACAGCCGTTGTTCTAGTATTTCTGATTATCCTGACGGTTTTATTGTTAATTGCTGATATTTTCAATCCAATAAACTTAAATATCTAAGAAATACCTTAAATTCCGTAAACCAAAGTGATTAAGAGAATCGCGATTGCTAGGTATCCGATGATCATCCATGGTTTCATTTGAGCAACTATAACTCGTAGGGCAGAATAAGGGCATGGTCGACCTCGGTATCCCGCAAGCACCGCTTCCGACCCTGGCGCCACGTCGTAAGACAAAACAGCTCAAGCTAGGCAATGTTCTAGTTGGTGGAGATGCGCCAGTAAGCGTTCAGTCAATGTGCACGACTGTTACGGCCGATGTGAATTCAACGTTACAGCAGATTGCAGAACTAACTGCCTCTGGATGTCAGATCGTAAGAGTCGCCGTACCAAGTCAAGATGATGCTGATGCGCTAAGCCAGATTGCTAAGAAATCTCAAATTCCAGTTATCGCAGATATTCACTTTCAGCCAAAATATATTTTTGCTGCCATCGATGCCGGTTGCGCGGGGGTAAGGGTTAATCCAGGAAATATAAAACAATTTGATGACAAAGTTAAAGAAGTAGCAAAAGCAGCAGGTGAGGCAGGAATTCCGATTCGAATTGGAGTCAATGCTGGATCACTTGATCCAAGACTTCTTGCAAAATATGGCAAAGCAACGCCGGAAGCTCTTGTTGAATCTGCCCTCTGGGAGATTGGTTTATTCGAAGAACATGGATTCACTGATATAAAGATTTCGGTCAAGCATCATGATCCAGTAACAATGGTTAAGGCTTATCGATTACTTGCATCAAAATGTGATTATCCATTGCACCTTGGCGTTACTGAGGCCGGTCCAATTTTCCAAGGAACAATCAAATCTGCGACAGCATTTGGAATTCTGCTTTCGGAAGGAATTGGCGACACAATTCGCGTATCTCTATCTGCGCCACCTGTGGAAGAAGTAAAAGTAGGTATCTCAATTCTTGAATCTCTAAATCTCAGGCAACGTAAATTAGAAATTGTTTCTTGTCCATCATGTGGCAGAGCGCAAGTTGATGTTTATTCGCTCGCTGAAAAAGTGCAGGCAGGACTTGAAGGCATGACTGTCCCGCTTCGAGTAGCTGTTATGGGTTGTGTAGTTAATGGTCCAGGAGAAGCTCGAGAAGCTGACCTAGGAGTTGCATCTGGAAATGGAAAAGGACAAATCTTTGTAAAAGGCGAAGTCATAAAGACAGTTCCTGAGGCGCAAATAGTTGAAACATTGATTGAAGAAGCGATGAAAATCGCAGAAGAGATGGAAGCCGCAGGAGTTTCATCTGGCGAACCATCAGTGACCGTAAAGTAATTCGGTAGGCTAACCACCATGCTTAGAATGTCATCACTCTTTTTGCGCACCCTACGTGATGATCCAGCAGATGCAACTGTGGCAAGCCATAAATTGCTCATGAGAGCCGGCTATGTACGTCCGATTGCCGCCGGCATCTTCTCTTGGCTACCTCTTGGAGTAATCGTTTTAAGAAATGTTGAGCAAGTCGTACGTGAAGAGATGGATCGTGCCGGTTTCCAACAAGTGCATTTTCCGGCGTTACTTCCTAGAGATGCTTATGAAAAAACAGGTCGCTGGGAAGAATATGGCCCAACACTTTTTCGACTAAAAGATCGCAAAGGAGCCGATTATCTTCTGGGTCCGACCCATGAAGAAATGTTTACTCTCATGGTTAAGGGAGAGTATTCGTCGTATCGAGATTTACCTTTACACATTTATCAGATTCAAACCAAGTACCGCGATGAAGCTCGTCCTCGCAGTGGAATTATCCGCGGCCGAGAATTTGTAATGAAAGATTCATATTCATTCGATATTGATGATGCTGGATTGGAAGTTTCCTACCAGAAACACCGCGATGCCTACATTCAAACGTTTAATCGGCTCGGGCTCAAGTACAACATAGTTTCAGCGATGGCCGGCGCCATGGGTGGTTCAAAGTCGGAAGAATTTTTGGCTCCATGTACTACTGGCGAAGATACTTATGTTCTCTGCCAAAAATGTGGATATGCAGCAAATGTGGAAGCTATGACTACAAAAGTCTTGGCAGCAAAAACGCAGACGCCACCAGAAATTGAAATTCTAGATACACCCGATACTCCAACAATCGATTCTCTAGTTGATGTCATGAACAAGAAATATCAGGCAGATATAACAGCAAGTGATACTTTGAAGAATGTACTTCTAATGGCCGATGGAGAACCGATTTGTATTCTAGTTCCAGGAGATCGCGAAGTAGATCTGAAGAGAGTAGAAGCAAATCTTTCTGGAGTAAAGGAGTTGCGTTTATTCGAAGATGAGGATTTCGCCAAACGAAAAGAATTAGTTAAAGGTTATGTTGGACCGCAGGATGCGAAAAGATTTGGATTAAAACTCTTTGCAGATCCTCGTATAACTCCTGGATCACATTGGATAACTGGTGCGAATACTAAGAATAAACATGCAAGATATGTGATGCACGGTAGGGATTTTGAAGTTGATGCATACATTGAAGCTGCGGAAGTCAGAGCAGGGGACGCGTGTCCAAAGTGCGAAACGCCTGTTGTAATTGATCGCGCAATAGAAATCGGTCATATATTTCAGCTCGGCAGAAAATATGCAGAAGCTTTAGATCTAACGGTTCTAGATAGTGAAGGCAAATCTCGTGTTGTAACAATGGGATCTTACGGAATCGGTGTTTCCAGAGCGGTTGCTGCAATTGCTGAACAAAGTCACGATGAACTAGGGCTCGTTTGGCCGGCGGAAATTGCGCCAGCGAAAATTCACCTTGTTGCAACTGGAAAAGAAGAGAAACCTTTTGAATTTGCAGAGTCGCTGGCAAAAGATCTTGAAGAAAAAGGAATTTCAGTGATGTTGGACGATCGAAGAGATGCCAGCCCTGGCGTAAAGTTTAAAGATGCGGAATTAATTGGTAATCCAGTTATCGTAATTGTTGGCAAGTCGCTAGCTGAAGGCAAAATTGAAGTTCGAGACCGTAAGTCTGGATCTAAAGCAGAAATTCCAACAAATGACGCAATTTCGCATCTAGTAGGCATTTTCAAATAGTGGAATTGGAAGTTGTTCTATTTCTTGTAGCCGCATCTGGATTTGCTGGACTCGTTGATTCAATTGCCGGTGGCGGTGGACTAATTCAACTTCCATCGCTTTTGGTGGCCCTTCCAAATACTCAGCCTTCGGTCATTTTGGGAACTAACAAACTTCCCTCATCACTAGGAACAGCAACGGCGACGGTCACTTATTTACGAAAGTTACGTCCAAATCTTCGGATTGCAATATTGATGGCGGTACCTGCTTTTATAGGTTCGGCGCTTGGGGCACGAGTAGCAACATTGATTCCTAAAGATGCATTTAGGCCAATTATTTTGGTGGCTCTAGTCGGAGTCTTCTCTTACACCTTAATCAAGAAGGATCTTGGCTTAGTTGAAAGCAAATCGACAAACGAAAGAAAAAATGGTTTAACAGCGATATCGTTCGGATTGGTAATCGGATTTTACGATGGAATTTTTGGTCCCGGCACTGGAACATTTTTAATGTTAATTCTTGTTGGGTTACTCGGTTATGCATTTCTAGAGGCTACGGTTACCACGAAGATCGTGAATCTATCTACCAATATCGGAGCGATATTGGTATTTGGAATATCGGGGCAAGTCATGTGGACCTTAGGTCTGACGATGGCAATTGGAAATGTAATCGGAGGGCTTATCGGTGCTCGATTGGCGATAAAGGGTGGTTCCCAACTGATTCGAAAAGTCTTTTTATTTGCCACAGTGCTTTTAATCGCTCGACTTGCTTTTGATACTTTCTTTTAATCTAGTTACCGGCTATTCTTCTCTTCTCAAAACTTCAAAACAAGTGAATAAGTAGGTCGATCTAATGTCATTAGTATTTGATTTAACTGAACTTCTCAGTCCCGTCGTGGAAAAGTCTGGGTTCATACTCGAAGAAGTTAAAGTCACGCCACTTGGTCGCCGACGTCAAATTTCAATAATTGTTGATGGTGAAGACCGTAATCCAAATCTTGATGAGGTTGCAGGACTTTCCAGGGCAATTTCTGCACAACTAGATGAATTTTCAGCTCTAGGAGATTCACCTTTTACACTTGAAGTGACATCTCCAGGAGTAGATAGACCCCTTACCGAACTTCGCCATTGGCGGAAAAACATCAATAGATTAGTAAATATTGTTACTAAAGAAGATAAAGAAATTTCTGGCCGGATTCAAGGCGTCGGATCAAATGGAGTAACAATTGATGAAACTGAGTACGAACTGACAGCAATCAAGAGAGCTCAGATTCAAATCGAATTTAATCGCTCAAGTAACGATAAGTCAGGGCGATAAACATGAACGTTGATATGAAGGTTTTGGAAGCATTAACAATTGATCGAGATATCCCTCTTGAAAGATTAATCGACGCAATTGAGATTGCCGTAAGGATTGCCTATAGTGAAATGGAGGGTGCAAAACCTTCTGCGTATGCCAAGTTGGATAGAACTACCGGAGAAATCCGAATAGTAGTTCCAGAATTCGGACCTGATGGTGAAAAAATCGGTGAACATTTCGATGACTTACCTGGATTTAGTCGAATTGCTTCATCGACTGCGCGCAAAATAATTAAAGAAAAAATGCGCGCCTCTCGTGATGCGGAAATTGTTGGCGAATTTAGCGCAACGGTTGGCGATATTGTTTCAGGGGTAATTCAACAAGGAAGAGATCAGCGAATGGTTTACGTTGACTTGGGAAGAGTTGAAGGAAAAATTCCACCGCACGAACAAGTTCCAGGTGAGATTTACAATCATGGAGATCGCATTAAATGTTTTGTAGTCGAAGTAAAGCAAGGCATGAAAGGCCCGGAAGTACTTCTTTCAAGAAGTCATCCTGCTTTGGTAAAACAATTATTCGCGCTAGAAGTTCCTGAGATTAGAGAACATGTTGTAGAAATAATGGGCGTAGCTCGAGAAGCTGGACATAGAAGTAAGATCGCAGTTCGTAGTTTGCGAACTGGAGTCAGTGCTAAAGGCGCATTAATTGGTCCAATGGGCGCTCGCGCGCGTTCTGTAATGGATGAATTACATGGAGAGAAAATAGATATTGTTGATTGGTCAGAAGACCCAGCTGAATTTGTCGGCAGCGCACTTGCGCCAGCGCGCGTAAATTCCGTGGAAGTCGTTGATCGAGAGACACGTTCTGCCAAGGTCGTGGTTCCGGATTTTCAACTCTCACTTGCCATCGGTAAAGACGGTCAGAACGCTAGGTTGGCGGCAAGATTGACAGGCTGGCGAATCGATATCCATTCAGACGCAACGGGCGTTTAGCCATTTTCCGGCAGTACGAGGTATGGTTGCACTCTAGATTTTCTAGCCAGGTTCCCAAAACCTGGAATAACAGGAGCGAAGGCAATGGCACTCAAATGAGCATCGCAAGATCATGAGTAGGTCAATTTAGGCTTCGCGAATTACGCGGGGCCACAGAAGGAGAAAAGTGGCAAAGGTCCGCGTTTACGAATTAGCAAAAGAAATTGGGATGGAGAGCAAGGATGTCCTTGCAAAACTCCAGGAGATGGGCGAGTTTGTTCGCTCTGCATCTTCAACCGTTGAACCTCCAGTTGTTCGAAAATTTTTAGAGAAGTATCCACCTGTAAACAAACCAACTGTTGAGAAGGTCGCAAAGAAAGCGCCTGCAAAGAAAGCTGCGCCGAAAAAGATTGAACCGGTAGTTGAAGAAAGTGCACCCGTAGCGGAAACTCCAAAACCAGTACCTGGTTTACCTTCTATTCCAAAACCTCCTGCAACGCGACCTGGCAATAATCCATTTGGAACTTCAGGCGGAATTCCACGTCCACCAAGACCTGCCGCACGACCTGGCAACAATCCATTTGGAACTTCAGGATCAACTGGTAAACCACCAAGATCTGGCGCCCCACAACGTGGACCGTTAGCAGGACCTAGACCAGGTTCAGTACGACCTGGTTTTGCAGCAAGACCACAACGTCCAGATCAACGAACAGATCGACCAGGTGCACCAAGAACTTCACCAAGTCGTGGTGGCGCACCTTCTCCTTACCGAAATCAACCTGCACAACGTCCTGGTGGTCCAGGCGCACGTCCTGGTTTTGGCGGCCCATCAAGACCTGGTGGTGCACGACCAGGCGCCGGCGGTGCATTTGGAAAAGGTGGCGGAAAGAAAAAAAATTATAAGAGCAAGAAAGCGCTTCGTGAAGAAATCGACAATATGGAAGCACCAACAATTGGTGGCGCAATTGTTCCAAGAGGTGATGGAAACACTCCAGTTAAGTTACGCCGCGGCGCATCCCTTGCAGACTTTGCAGAGAAGATAGGCGCGGATCCAGCAGCTCTAGTTTCAGTGCTATTCCACTTAGGTGAAATGGTTACCGCTACCCAGACCGTTGACGAGAGCACTCTGGAAATGCTGGGTAATGAATATGGTTACAAAATAACCATCGTCTCTCCAGAAGATGAAGATCGAGAGATTCTCGAACAGTTTGATATCGATCTAGAAAAAGAACTCGCTGAAATATCGCCAGACGACTTAGAAGTTCGTCCACCTGTCGTAACTGTAATGGGTCACGTAGATCACGGTAAGACTCGCTTACTTGATGCAATCAGACAGACTGAGGTCGTTAAAGGCGAAGCTGGTGGAATTACTCAGCACATTGGCGCTTATCAGATTCATCATGACCATAATGGCGTAAATCGCGCGATTACATTTATCGATACTCCGGGTCACGAAGCTTTTACCGCAATGCGAGCTCGCGGTGCCAAAGTTACTGATATTGCAGTGCTTGTAGTAGCCGCTGACGATGGAGTTATGCCACAAACCATCGAAGCGCTAAATCATGCGCAAGCTGCAAATGTTCCAATTGTTGTTGCGGTAAATAAGGTTGATAAAGAGGGTGCAAACCCAGGAAAAGTCCGTCAACAACTCACCGAGTACAACTTAATTGCAGAAGAGTACGGCGGAGATACTTTGTTTGTTGATGTTTCTGCCATTAGCGGTAAAGGAATATCAGAACTCATCGATGCAATTCTTTTAACGGCAGATGCTGCAATAGATTTGCGCGCTATTCATGATGATGATGCTCGTGGCGTAGCGATTGAAGCTCATCTTGATCGTGGTCGCGGTCCAGTTGCAACAGTTCTTGTGCAACGCGGAACTTTGAAGACTGGCGATGCAATAGTTGCAGGTTCTGCATTTGGTCGCGTCCGTGCCATGATGGATGAATTTGGTAAGACCGTTGAAATTGCCGGACCTTCACGTCCAGTTCAAGTACTTGGATTCACTTCAGTTCCAAGTGCCGGCGATAATTTCATTGTTGCGCCTGAAGATAGAACCGCACGTCAAATTGCCGAAAAACGACAAGCTGGCGAGAGACATGCGGCGCTTGCTAAAGCAAGAAAGAAAGTCTCGCTTGAAGACTTCTTAGAGAAATCAAAAGTCACTACTTTAAATCTAATCCTCAAAGGCGATGTCAGCGGATCTGTTGAAGCACTTGAAGATGCACTTGTGCAACTCGATGTAGGTAGCGAAGTTGATTTACGCGTTATTCACCGTGGAGTTGGCGCAATTACCAAGAGCGACATCACTTTAGCTTCAGCTTCCGGAGCAGTAGTAGTTGGATTTAACGTGAAGCCAGAACCTCAAACTGCAACATTTGCCGATGAAGAAGGTGTAGAAGTTCGATTCTATTCCGTCATTTATAAGGCAATTGAGGAGATTGAAGCTGCACTCAAAGGACTTCTCAAGCCAGAATTTGAAGAGGCAACAATTGGCGCTGCTGAAGTTCGTGAAGTATTTAAATCAAGCAAATTCGGAACGATTGCCGGTTCCTTGGTTACTTCTGGAATTATCAGAAGGAATGCAAAGGCACGAGTACTGCGCGATGGCGTCGTAGTCGGAGATAATCTTGCAATTGAATCTTTGCGCAGATTTAAAGACGATGCGACTGAAGTTCGCGAGGGATACGAGTGCGGTATTGGCCTTGGATCTTTCAAAGATATTCAAATTGGCGACTCTGTCGAAGTCTTCGAGATGCGCGAGAAGAAGCGTGCATAATGGGAAATTCGCATCGCGCCGCTAAAGTAGCTGATCGAATCAAGGTTGTAATTGCGCAAACTCTTGAGACTAAAATTAAAGATCCAAGACTTGGTTTCGTAACAATTACAGACGTTCGAGTGACAGGGGATTTGCAGCAAGCTTCAATCTTTTACACAGTTTTAGGGGACGAAGAAGCACGTGAAAACACTGCAAAGGCATTAGAAAGTGCTAAAGGTTTGCTACGTACGGAAGTCGGGCGCGAATTGGGCACCAGAATTGTTCCTACGCTCTCATTTTTTGTAGATGCGCTATCTGAGACAGCAAGAAATTTTGAAGAATTACTAGATCAAGTTCGCAAGCACGATGAAGAAATCGCTCACTTAAGAGATACCGCAAAACCAATCGGCGAAACTGATCCGTATCGAACGCATCGAGTTCATGAATCCGAATGACTTTAGAACACGGCTTCTTAATAATTGATAAACCATCAGGTCTAACTAGCCATGATGTTGTTGCAATATTAAGACGTAAATTTTCTACAAAACAAGTTGGACACGCCGGAACTTTAGATCCCATGGCAACAGGCGTGCTGGTAATCGGAGTAAACAATGCGACTAAGTTTTTACAATACATTGTTACAGGCAAAAAAAGGTACAAAGCAAAAATTAGGCTAGGCATCTCTACTGTCTCTGATGATAAAGATGGAGAGGTCACTTCTACAGCCGATTGGAGCAAAATTACTGACCAAAATATCGAAAGTGAATTGAAGAATTTCGTTGGAACAATTAATCAAGTTCCAAGTTCTGTATCAGCCAAGAAAATTGATGGGGAACGTGCATACAACCTAGTACGTGAAGGTAAACACGTCGAGCTATCGCCGAAAGAAGTGACAATAGATCAAATAGAGATTTTGTCGATTAATAGAAATCAACATCTGGACGTAGAAATAGATGTCATCTGCTCTGCCGGTACTTATATTCGAGCTATCGCTCGTGATTTGGGCGTCGCCCTCCATGTAGGTGGTCATTTAATTGAATTGCGAAGAACAGAAGTTTTGCCATTCTCCATTGAAGAGTCTGGAGATATAGAAAGTGCATCACTACTTCCACTATCAAGTGAGATTACAAAATTTATGAAAACTAGAGACTTGAGTTTCGAAGAGATAGCTGAGATTCGATTCGGCAGACGAATATCCGAATCCGAAACGTTAGGACCAGTTGCTGGAGTCTCGCCAAGTGGTGAAGTAGTTGCAATACTTGAGAACCGCGAAGGTAAAGCTCAACCGATAACAGTCTTTAACTCATGAAAGAATTGGGCTGATGAATAAGTCAATCGAGATAAAGTGGCACGACCAGCCAATAAGTGGAGCTGTTGTTGCCATCGGAAATTTCGATGGTGTCCATAAAGGACATCAACAGATAATTGAAACTGCAAAGGCTTTCAATCTGCCAATAGTTGCCCTAACTTTTGACCCCCATCCAGCAAGTGTTGTTTCTCCTTCACAAATTCCAAGTGAGCTTCTTCCGCTCGCTGAACGAATCAAATATCTAAAAATGGCGGGCGTCACAAGTGTTGCAGTAATTAAGTTCACTAAAGCTTTTTCAAAATTAACTCCGGCAGAATTTGTAAATGAAGTTTTGGTTGATGAGCTTGCTGCTGTGTCTGTAGTTGTTGGATCTAATTTTCGTTTTGGAAACCGAGCGGCTGGGGATGTTAAATTCCTAGAAGAGAATCTAAATGCAGAAGTCAAAGCCATCGATTTAGAATTTGAATTAGGTAAATCTGTTTCATCGAGCAGAATTAGAGAAGCTATTTTGGGTGGAAATATTGAAATCGCGCGAGAACTTTTAACTCGACCACACGAGTTATCTGGACTTGTAGTCCATGGAGAGAAACGAGGACGCGAGATTGGATATCCAACGGTAAATTTGGCAATTGCTCCAAATGCCACAGTTCCATCAGATGGCGTATATGCGGGTTGGCTAACGGTAGAAAATCAAAAATGGCCTGCTGCAATTTCAATTGGAACTAATCCAACATTCGAGGGCGTTCGTAATCGACAAGTTGAAGCGTACGCTCTTGATCAAAGAGATTTAGATTTATATGACAAGCTTGCAAAGGTTGAATTTGGTTGGCGCTTACGTGACACAATCAAGTTTTCAGGACTTGATTCGCTACTTGCTCAAATGAAAATAGATTGTGATAAGGCGCGAGAATTGACCCAGAAATAAGCGGGATTTTCCGCTGGATTTCGCGGAAGTAGATAGCGCTGGTAGATTTTGGCACTCAAGCGAGAAATCGTGCGCTCGTGCTTCAGACCGAGGGCCCTCGTGAAAGATGTAAAGGAAGTTCAATATGGCACTTACAAATGCCGAAAAGAAAGAAGTAATTAACAAGTTTGGCGCCTCTGCATCAGACACAGGTAGCCCTGAATCTCAAGTTGCCTTACTTTCTAAGCGCATCGATCAATTAACTGAGCACCTAAAGACAAATAAGAACGACCACCACAACCGTCGTGGTTTGTTACTTCTCGTAGGTCGCCGTCGCAGAATTTTGCAATACCTTGCAAAGAAAGATATCGCTCGATATCGCGCGATTATCGACAAACTCGGCATTCGCCGTTAGTTTGTAAAAATTTAAAACTTCGCGGACTAGTTGGCTGGTCCTCGGTGGTGGCTTCCGGATGATTGCCGTGAGCTTCGATCGAAGATCCATTCTCTAGTTGCCGCGAAGAGTTAGAGAATAGGAGAGACCCATGGAGGGTCAAGACGTTAAGTATGCCGTTGCAAAAATTGATAACGGCAAATTCGGAAAACGAGAAATTCGTTTTGAAACTGGTCGCCTAGCGCGCCAAGCAGCAGGAACCGCTGTTGTTTATTTGGATGATGAGACTATGTTGCTTTCTGCAACTACAGCATCAAAGAATCCAAAAGATCAATTTGATTTCTTTCCTTTGACAGTTGATGTTGAAGAGAGAATGTACTCAGTTGGTCGAATCCCAGGATCATTTTTTAGACGTGAAGGACGGCCTTCCGAGGATGCAATTCTTACCTGTCGTCTGATTGACAGACCTTTAAGGCCTTCATTTATTAAGGGACTTCGAAATGAAGTTCAAATAGTCGTAACAGTTATGGCTTTAGATCCTGATCATATGTACGACGTGATCGCGATAAACGCGGCATCGATGTCAACTCAATTAGCTGGACTTCCATTTTCCGGTCCAATCGGTGGAGTTCGAGTTGCCCTAATCGAAGGGCAATGGGTTGCATTCCCAAATCACAGCGAATTAGAACGAGCGACTTTTGATATGGTCGTTGCAGGTCGAATTGCTGGCGACGATGTTGCAATTATGATGGTTGAAGCAGAAGCAACAACTAAAACTATTTCATTAATTGCCGACGGTGCTGGCGCTCCGACAGAAGAAATTGTTGGCGCCGGCCTTGATGCTGCAAAACCCTTCATTCGAACTCTCTGTGAAGCGCAAATGGAGCTTGCCAAAGTTGCCGCAAAGCCAACTGCTGAATTTCCAGTCTTTCTTGATTATCAAGAAGATGTATACGCGGAAGTTGAAAAAGCAGCGAAAGATCGCCTAGGCAAGGCTCTGACAATTGCTGGGAAACAAGAGCGAGAAGCTGAGCTCGATGCGATTTCTATTGAAATTAAGGAGAGCATCTCTCCACAATTTGAAGGTCGTGAAAAGGAAGTTCCAGCAGCGCTCCGTTCGCTAACTAAGAAGTTAGTTCGTCAACGAGTGCTTCGTGAGAAGATTCGAATTGATGGTCGTGGCCTAAAGGATATTCGTCCACTAACCGCTGAAGTTGAAGTAATACCAAGAGTTCACGGATCAGCTCTTTTTGAAAGAGGAGAAACTCAAATTCTTGGCGTAACAACATTGAATATGTTGAAGATGGAACAACAGCTTGATACTTTGAATCCAGAGGATCACAAGCGTTACATGCACAATTACAACTTCCCGCCATATTCAACTGGTGAAACAGGTCGTGTAGGTTCGCCAAAAAGACGCGAAATTGGACATGGCGCATTAGCTGAACGTGCATTACTTCCAGTTCTTCCAACTCGTGAAGAGTTCCCTTACGCAATTCGTCAGGTATCTGAAGCGCTAGGTTCAAATGGATCAACATCTATGGGCTCAGTATGTGCGTCAACACTCTCATTACTAAATGCAGGTGTGCCATTAAAGGCTCCAGTTGCAGGTATTGCGATGGGTCTAATTTCAGATGATGTTGATGGCAAGACTGAATATGTTGCCCTGACGGATATCTTGGGTGCAGAAGATGCATTTGGAGATATGGACTTTAAAGTTGCAGGAACCAAAGATTTTGTAACTGCGCTCCAATTAGATACAAAACTAGATGGAATTCCCGCGAAAGTATTAGCTGCAGCCTTGTTGCAGGCTAAAGAAGCGCGTCTTGCAATCCTAAATGTCATGAATGCCGCAATTGATCGACCAGATGAAATCAATCCGCTTGCACCGCGAATCATGAGCATCAAGATTCCAGTTGATCAGATTGGTGCAGTTATTGGGCCGAAGGGCAAAGTAATTAACCAGATTCAGGAAGAAACTGGCGCGGAGATCACAATTGAAGATGACGGAACTATCTACATCGGTGCCACCAATGGAACTGCAGCGGAGGCTGCCAAGGCGCAAATTCTCGGAATTGCAGATCCAAAACTTCCAGAAGTTGGCGAACGATATAACGGAACAGTCGTTAAGTTGGCCGCGTTTGGGGCATTCATCAATTTGTTGCCAGGTAAAGATGGTTTATTGCACATCTCGCAAATCAGAAAGATGCACGGTGGCAAGCGAATCGAAAACTTGGAAGATGTAATGAAAGTTGGCGATAAGGTCAATGTAGAGATTGGTGAAATTGATCCAAAAGGAAAGCTTTCGTTAGTTCCAGTTCTTGAAGAGTCAGCGAGCGAATAGCTATGTCAGTTCGCAAGACCGTACATTCAAGCGGCTTGCGCATTGTTACCGAAAAGATTCCAGATGTCCGAAGCGCAGCTTTTGGCATCTGGGTCAATGTTGGATCGCGAGATGAAAATTCAAGAGTTGCTGGGGCCTCTCATTTCCTAGAGCATTTACTTTTCAAAGGCACAAAACGACGATCTGCACTTGAAATCTCAGCAGCAATCGAAGCTGTTGGTGGCGAAATGAATGCCTTTACAACAAAGGAATATACCTGTTTTTATGCTCGTGTAATCGACAAAGACTTACCACTAGCAATCGATGTCATTTCAGATCTAATAACTTCATCGGTTGCCAAGCCAGATGATGTCGAAGCAGAGCGAAAAGTTGTATTAGAGGAAATCTCGATGCGTGATGATGATCCATCGGACCTAGTGCACGATTTATTTGCAGAAACTTTTTTTGGTGATACGCCTCTTGGAAGACCAATTCTTGGAACCAATGAATCGATAAAGTCTCTGACTCGAAACTCAATCTTCAATTACTACAAAGAAAGATATCTGCCGCAAGATATTGTTATTTCGATTGCCGGAAACTTCAAACGTAGCAAGACAGTGAAACAAGCACTAGATGCAATATCCAAAGATGATTTCTTACTTAACGGCAATGGCAACATTTCAATGAGAGAAGATGTAAAAGCTAAAAAATATGGGAGAAAGATTGGCTTGATAAAGCAAGATACTGAGCAAGCCCATCTTTTCTTGGGAGTCGATGGAGTTTCTCGAAGCGATTCTCGTCGCTTTGCAATGAGTGTCTTATCTGCAGCACTAGGCGGTGGCATGTCTTCACGTCTCTTTCAAGAGATAAGAGAGAAGCGAGGACTTGCCTACTCGGTTTATTCATACGCTCAACAGTTTGCAGGTTCCGGAATGGTTGGATTTTACGCGGGGTGTAATCCAAAGAAGGCTACCGAAGTAGTTTCTTTGATAAGAGAAACTCTTCATGATGTTGCCGTTAATGGTTTAACCCACGAAGAACTGGAACGCGCAAAAGGCGCGGTAAGCGGTTCACTTGTTTTGAGCCAGGAGGACACTGGTTCTCGTATGAGTCGAATTGGCAAAAGTGAATTAGTCCATGGCGAAGTTCTGAGTTTTAACGAGATCTTGAACGAGATTTCTCAAGTAACGGGAAGCGAAATCCGTCGTCTAGCTGAGGAGTTTCTAACTAAAGAGCCAACGCTTGCAGTTGTGGGACCATTTACTCGAGAATCTACCTTTGAGAAGGCGATGAGGTAATGGCGATTAGAGTTGCAGTAGTAGGCGCAAAAGGTCGGATGGGTCAAGAGGTATGTCGTGCCATCAACAGCGATAAAGATCTAGAACTCGTTGCGCAAATTGATTTAAATGATTCATTAAAGAAGGCTGTCGAAGGCAAGGCAGATGTCATAGTTGATTTTACAAATGCAACTGCGGCAGCGAAAACTGCTCAGTTTGCAATTGAAAATGGAATAAATCTGGTTATAGGCGCGACTGGATTTGAAAAGAAGTCTATTGATGAGATTAAAGAACTCACTGCAAAAAATCCAAATCTCGGAATATTAATTGCCCCAAATTTTGCAATCAGCGCGGTTCTAATGATGCAGTTCGCGGCAACCGCAGCAAAGTATTTTGATTCTGCCGAGATTATCGAGTTTCATCACCCAGAGAAACTAGATGCACCCAGTGGTACGGCGGTGCGAACTGCAGAACTAATGACCGAAGCAAGAGAATCGGTAAAGAAACCTCCGATGCCAGATAAGACAACAAAATCTATTCCCGGAGCTCGTGGCGGAAAAGTTGGCGATATTCCTGTACATTCAATTCGAATGGCAGGTTTAGTTGCTCATCAAGAGGTCATCTTCGGCGAGATGGGCGAAACGCTAACGATTCGTCATGATTCGTTAGATCGCTCTGGCTACATGCCCGGAGTACTACTTGCTTGCAAAGAAGTAAAGAATCATCCGGGTTTGAGTATTGGTTTAGAGAGCTACCTGGACTTAAGTTAGGAGATATATGTCAGAGCAGATAACCATGTACGGTGCAGAGTGGTGTGGAGATTGCAGGCGCTCCAAGCGATTTCTTGATGCAAACAATATCCAGTACAAATATATAGATGTAGAAGCTGATCAAACCGCTTCTGATAAGGTGATTGAAATCAATGGCGGAATGCGCTCGATTCCGGTCATACTATTCGCAGACGGAAGCCATTTAACTGAACCGTCAGATAAAGATCTACAAACCAAGCTTGAATCACTTGGAATTATGTAGTTTTTTGTAAATCTCGTACCAAGAAACACTCGCAAAAGATACAAAAATTACTATTACATATTGCTGGAAATTGAGTTGCTCCAAATCAAATGATTCTGCAAGAAATGGTATGTTCAACAATGCCAATAAGATTCCAGCTGCCAAAAGTGATATTGGAAGTATTGCTGGATTATTTCGCTCCTTAAATGAGGCAATAATGTTCAATCTTTGTGAACGGTTACTTAGCACTAAGAAGAGATTTGATAGAAGTAAAGTAGCGTAAGTTAAGGAGCGACTTAGTTCCTCAGAGTCGTAATTTAAGAGTGAAATCCAATAAACCAGGAAAGTGACAATTAGGACTGAGAAACCTTGTAAAACTCCAATGATTACCTCGCGCCTTCCGACTATTGATTTTGATTTACCACGAGGAAGATGTTCCATACTTTTCTTATCAGGCTCCTCTGCCTCAAAAACAATTGATGAAGCCGGATCAATGATTACTTCTTGAAATGCGATTAAAGCGGGGAGCAAAACTAGTGGCCACTCAGAATTGAGCACCGGTATTAGTGCCATGCCAAAGATTGGGATATGTACAGCTATTACATAGATCAGAGCTTTCTGGATATTGGAGAAAATCGCCCGGCCGCGACGAATCCCCTCAACAATTGAAGTGAAATTATCATCGGTAATAACTAGTGATGCGGCTTCTCGGGCAACATCGGTACCTCTCTGACCCATTGCAATTCCAACGTTTGCAGCTTTTAAAGCGGGCGCATCATTTATGCCATCGCCGGTCATAGCAACCGTCTCGCCATTTTCCTGAAGAAGTCGGACCAGCCTTAGTTTGTGATGCGGTGTTACTCGGGCAAAAACAGAACAGGAGGAAATTTTCTCGCTTAACTCAAAATCAGAAAGTTCATCAATTTCAGAACCAGTTAAGCAATTTTGACTTTCTAATCCAATGTTATTGGCAATTGTGATAGCAGTACTTGGATGATCACCTGTGATCATAATTGTGCGGATTCCTGCCTTTGAACATTCTGAGACCGCGGCTGGAACCCCAATTCTTATTGGGTCACTTAATAGGGCAAGACCTAAATATTCGAAATTAATACCATCATTACTTTTTGCGATTGCTAATGTTCGAAAACCCCGTGATGCCTCGAATGAAACTTTTTCTAGAAAATCTATTTTTCGATTTGTATCAAAATTGCAAAGAATCGCAATTTGTTCTGGGGCGCCTTTAATTGCGTGAATCTCTGCAGAAGAATTGGAAACTTGCCAGACATGCGTGTAAAAAAGACTACCTTTACTAAGCGGTTTCTCTGACTTAGATTTCAAACTTGAGAAATTGCGAGATGGCAAAGTTTTAGCAAGATTCTGAAATGCAATATCCATCGGATCAAATGCTGAAACGGGAGTTGCCATCGCTGCTATTTCGATAACTTCCGTCAATAATTCTGAAATAGAATCGTTTTCTTTCCAGATAACCGAGTCAGTATGAATTTCAGATATCTTCATTCGATTTTCAGTTAGTGTTCCGGTCTTATCTACACATAAAACAGAGATTGCACCTAGTGCTTCGATAGCGGCTGGCCTGCGTGCGACCACCTTTACTTTTGCCATGCGCCATGCGCCTAGCGCCATAAAGATTGTAAGGATTACCGGAAACTCTTCTGGAATAAGTGCCATTGCAACAGAAATTCCCGCCAGACCAGCTTCCAGCCAATTACCACGAGTAGTTCCGTAAATACCAAATACTGCAATGACGGTGATTAGTGCCGCAATTCCTACAACTCTAACTATGCGCTCCACACTCTTTTGTAGATTGGTTTTCTCTTCACGTATCTCAGTGAGCGATTTCCCAATTTTCCCTAATTGAGTGTTGGGGCCGGTAGCAAAGACTTCTGCCTTTCCATGACCACGAACAACTAAGGAGCCGGTAAATACAACATCACCAATATCTTTAGAGATTGGTAGAGATTCACCAGTCAATAAAGATTCATCTACGTGAAAAGATGTAGCGACAGTTAATTTGGCGTCTGCAGATATTCGATCTCCTTCACGAAGAATAACTACATCTCCAGGAACAATGCTTTTACTTGGAATTCTAATTTCTAAGCCATCTCTAATAACTATTGCCAAGGGCATGGTCAATTCGGATAGCGCTTTCAAAGCCTTTTCCGTCTTTTGGGTTTGATAAATAGTAATTCCTAAAATAATAAAGATTGTGAATAAAAGAAGAATTCCATCTACCAATTCTGCTAGGGCCAGACTAATTGCTCCTGCTGCAATAAGGAGCAAGAGCATCGGTTCTTTGAGGAGATCAAGAACTGTCGAATACAAACTTTTTTCTTTGGCTTTATCGATGCTATTTTCTCCGTATTTCACCAGTGAGGCTTGCGCCTCATTCGATGAAAGTCCTGAAGTAATCATTGGTTCAACAGACGATAAGCAATTGCTGAAGTTGATGCAGCTATGATCATCATGATCGGAAAGGAAAACTTGAATTTTAATGCGACTGCAGCTGCCGCAACGCCCAGCAATCTATGGTCGAGTTGCACTTTTGATTCCATCGTGAAGGTTTGAACTGACACTAGGGCACTTAGAAGTACAACGGGAATGAGTAAATTTATTCGTTGAATTCTTGGTCGATTTAGCCAACTTTCAGGTACTAGAAATCCGAGAAGCTTTAAGGCATAGCATGCAGCGCTCGCGCCAAGTGTTGCAATCCAAAGTGCATTCATGATTTCCAGCCTAATAAGAGGGCAATGAGAACGGTAGCAATAATTGGGACTCCGGCACTTACGTATGGCGTCAAGAGAATTGCCATTAAACCTGCGATGCCTGCAGCAATTTTGGTAGTTCTAGTGCTGAGTCTGGGCCAAACTAATCCGAGAAATGCTGCTGGAACTGCAGCATCGAGTCCCCAAGTGGAAGGGTTCCCGATCGCTTGCGCGCCTAGTGCGCCCAATAAAGTGAAGAGATTCCAAAAAACATAAACACCAATACCGGTTGCGATGAATCCGTATTTCATCGCATCTTGTCCACGCTCTTCTTGAGATAGAGCTACTCCTGTTGATTCATCAATTGTTATTTGAGCGCCAAGAAATCTTTTAAAACTTTTTAATTTAAGTACCGGAGACATGCGCATTCCATAGAGACCATTTCTTACTCCGAGAAGTGCGCCAGTTGCGATTGCACTGATTGCTCCGCCGCCGGCTCCCATAACGCCAACAACTGCAAACTGTGAGGCGCCGGAAAAAAGTAGAAGAGATAGAGCACATGTTTGGGCGATAGAAAAACCAGCTGCCACTGAGGCGGCACCGAATGCCGCACCATATGTGCCTACCGGCAAGGCAACGCTCATCGAATCTCGCAAGACGGCACGACGATCAAATGACACGCACCTATTTTGCCTCATCAATTCCCGTGAGTTAACCATCAGATAGATAGGGTCACGCTCGTGATGAATGAGGATTATCCGGAAATCGTTTTTCGAGATGATGTAACGGTCGAACTAGTCAAGGCGAACGCTAATGATGCAGACGTTATCTGGGCGGCGCGAGTTTCAACTGCCGGAGAGCAATCAAAAGAAGAGATTGAAAGTGACCCATCCCGTTCCGCAGGTTTAATTAATTATTTAGCTCGCGAACGACATGGATCGCCTTTCGAACATACTTCTATGACTTTCTTTATAAGTGCACCAATCTTTGTCTTTAGAGAATTTATGAGACATCGAATCGCTTCTTATAATGAAGAAAGCGGTAGATATCGTGAGCTTAAGCCCGTTTTCTACATTCCTAACAAAGAAAGAAAACTTATTCAGACGGGCAAGACTGGGCACTATGTTTTTATAGATGGAACACCAGAACAATTTGAAACCACGGTTTCTGCGATGAAAGAAAGCTATGTAGTCGCTTATCAGAATTACAAACGGATGCTTGATGCAGGAATTGCTCGAGAAGTTGCCAGAGCTGTACTTCCGGTTGCGCTCTACTCATCTATGTATGTCACCATGAATGCTCGTGCGTTAATGAACTTCTTGTCATTAAGAACAAGTCGTGAAGGCTCCCATTTTCCAAGTTACCCACAACGAGAAATTGAGATGGTGGCTGAAAAAATGGAGGAGCACTTTGCCCGCCTAATGCCTCTTACTTACAACGCATTCGAGAAATCTGGCCGAGTCGCTCCGTAGTAGCCTTAGCGCATGAACGCGCCCTTTG
>CAYRXG010000003.1:32580-36282 GCA_964428285.1 uncultured Clavibacter sp. | reverse complement strand
TAAAAATCCGAGTAGCACTTCCAGATAGACCTGGATCTCTCGGTGCCGTTGCATCTGCAATCGGATTTGCCGGTGGCGATATTCGTGGCTTAGTAGTTCTCTCTTCTGAAGGTGGCCGCGGCATTGATGATATTACTGTTGCAATTCCTGGTTTCGACCCTGCCGATTTAGTAAATGTATTAAATGCAATTGGTGGCGTTGAAGTTATTTCAGTAACACCCGTTAATTAGTTTTTAAGATTCGCGCTCCTTGACTCGGTAGCGAGTCAAAAAATCTTGGTGGTTTGAATCCAGAATTTTTAAATGCTTTTTCAATCTCTCGTGCAATCATTCCTGCATCTTCATCTTTAATCAAAGCAATTGCACTGCCACCAAATCCACCTCCAACCATCCTGGCACCTAAAGCACCATTCTTAAGTGAAGTATCGACGGCAACATCAAGTTCAGGCGCAGATACGTTGTAATCGTCGCGAAGAGAAATATGAGATTCAGTAATCAATTTTCCTAACTGCACAAAATCATTTGCTTCCAACGTGGCAACTGCTTTTTTTACTCTTGATATTTCAGTTATTACATGGCGAGCTCGCTTTTGCTCAAGTTCTGAAAGTTGCATTTGGTATCTCTGCATAAGTTCTAGGTCAGCATCACGAAGTGATTGGATCCCCAGGATCTTAGCTGCAGATTCACATTGATATCTTCGCTGCGCATAACCACCATCGATAAGTTCATGGTGTACTCCAGTATCAATTATTAAGAGCCTTAACCCGGCACCTGCAAAATTGACTGGAATCTGCTTCGCAGTTAAATCTCTGCAATCTAGTAAGAGGGCATGACCTTCTGTTGCCATTAAAGAGATTGATTGATCCATGATTCCGCAAGGAACACCAACATATTCATTTTCTGCGTGCTGCATTAACCGCGCTAATTCTGATAACGAGTAACCAAGATTTAAGAGTTCATTTAGAGCCACACCGATGCTGCATTCGAGAGCAGCGGAAGATGATAAACCGGCACCTTGGGGAACTTTGCTTTCCACCAAAATATCCACGCCATTTTTAACTTTAAGCGCCCAGAGAACTCCTAGTAAATATCTGGTCCAGTTAGGTCCAGATTTTGGTTCTAAATTCTCAATCTTGCTTTCATAAACTTCATCAGGTTTTTGTTGGGAGACTATTCGAATCTTTGAGTCTGAGCGAACTCGTATGGCAGCAGTAGTTACCGCATCAATGGCAAAAGGAAGAACGAATCCATCGTTGTAGTCGACATGTTCGCCAATCAGATTTACTCGTCCAGGTGCTGCAGAAATAATCTCTGGTTCTGATTGAAATACTTCAACAAAACGTCGAGCTAGATCGCTGCTCATATCTTTACATCGCGCAGGAGTTGCGCTGA
Source organism: uncultured Clavibacter sp. (assembly GCA_964428285.1). Taxonomy (GTDB): domain Bacteria; phylum Actinomycetota; class Actinomycetes; order Nanopelagicales; family Nanopelagicaceae; genus MAG-120802. The sequence goes on along the minus strand of CAYRXG010000003.1, from coordinate 34,891 downwards.
TTGTTCAGGGGAGAGATCCATCATGAAAGAACCATATGCTGATTCAGAGCCGGCCAAATATTTTAGTTTTCCAGGCGCCCTGCGAACACTTGTTATCTGCCAATGCAACTTTAAAAGATCTTTACCTTTACGTACCGGCGCTTGGTGCCAGGCCGCTATGTATGCCATCTTCATATCAAAAACCGCATCTAATCTTTGTAGCACTTCACGCGCAATTGGTGAAAATTTTTCACATGCCGCTTCAGAGAGTTCTACTAAATTAGCAACAGATTTTTTAGGAGAGAGGTGGATTTCAAATGGATAACGGGCGGCAAAGGGAACATAAGCGAGCCATTCTTCATTTTCGGCGACAATTCGCACCCCGTCTTCAATTTCTCTAGCAATTACATCATCTTGCAGAACGCGACCCGTCTTGCTCTTGTGAGCAAGGGCTACTGCCAACATTTTCTCGGTACGTGGTGGCAAATATGGATATGCGTAAATCTGGCCGTGCGGATGCGCGAGCGTTACGCCTACTTCTTCGCCACGATTTTCGAATGGTGCAATATGTTCGATGTAGTCAATCTGTGAAAGTTCGCTAACTCGGTCTCGCCACGCTTCTAGAACTGTCCTTATTTGTCGATCAGATAAATCTTTGAATGAAGAGTCATAGTTAGAAGTAAAACAGACTACTTCGCATTTACCGGCTGCTGGAATCGGTGGCGTTTCAAAAGACAATTCACTTGGCATTTCAATTTCTCTATTTGGCGCGCGAAGCGATGGCGAGCGATTATCAAATACAACAACTTCGTAATCGGATTCTGGAATTTCAGTTAATGAGCCAGGTTTTGAAGGCGCTAAGGGATTCAACTCTTTCGGCGGTAAGAAAACTCTGCCTTGGCGATGGGCTGCAACAACGACCCACTCATTGGTAAGAACATCAAGACGCATCTGGCCAATTTCTGGTTGTGTCTCAGGATCTCGCTGATCTTCAGCTATTCGATTTTGCCCCTGGGTGTCGTAGTAACGAATTGTTCGACCATCCATTAAAAAACGGTCGGTTCTAGTGACGCCTGCGCCTAGTTTCTTACTCGACATGATGCCTATTACTCTACCCGTATGCAACGGCAGGCGCACTTAACTAACGGTGGAGCAGAGTTATATCTGCAGGAAATCGCTGGCGCGCTTATTGTTAAATATTGGGGTCGCAAATTAAATGGAAATTTAGCGGAGTTCCATTCTAATCGGTCTATTCCAAATAGTGATTTTGACCAGATTCAATACCCAGGAATTAATCGAGAGCATTCCAGAGGCTGGCTGGGATACCCAACAATTTCTGGTCACAGATCCGGTAAGAATTGGTCGACAAACTTTGTATTGGATGATTTAACTTCAACTAGCAACAGTTCATCCGCCAAGTTCGTTGATAATGCCGCAAAACTTAAATTAAGTTATGAATTCGAATTAGATGAATTTGGAATTCTTACAATACGTGCTTCGCTGGAAAATTTAGGCGAGGATTACTGCTTAAACGAGTTTATTTACTGGTTGCCGCTACCGGACCGAGCAAATGAGACATTGGATTTTGCTGGACGTTGGTCAAATGAAAGAAATCCACAGCGCAGATCAATTCAGATCGGAAGATGGGTTCGTGACTCAAGAGAGGGAAAGACTGGACATAACGCAACTATTGGCCAAATAGCTCTAACTAGTGAAACTAATTTTGCATCCGGTGAAGCTTGGGCAGTTTCGCTGGCCTGGAGTGGAAATCACCAGTATTTGGTAGAAAAGAATCCAGATGGATATAAATCATTTGGAGCTGGTGAGGTTTTAGCTCCCGGCGAAGTCATACTCAAATCTGGAGAGGTTTATGAAGCTCCGGTTCTCAAGGCAGCGTATTCAAATAGCGGTCTTGATGGACTCTCTGAAAAGTTTCATCAGATGTTGCGAGCAAGAAATATTCATCCCAAGAGGCCACGTCCACTTATGTTAAATCTTTGGGAAGCGATTTATTTTGACCACAGCGAGGCAAAGGTCAAATCAATTATTGATATTGCAGCAAGTATCGGCGTAGAGCGTGTTGTCCTTGATGATGGATGGTTCGGTTCGCGAAGAAGCGACAGATCAGGTTTAGGTGATTGGCAAATTAGTAAAGAAGTTTGGCCCAACGGACTTAAGCCAATATCAGATTACGCGTCAAGTAAAGGAATTGAATTCGGCCTCTGGTTTGAAGGCGAAATGGTAAATGAAGATTCAAACTTATTTCGCGAGCATCCTGAATGGATTCTGCAAGAAGCTGATAGGACTCAACCAACTTGGCGCCATCAGCTCG
>CAYRXG010000003.1:0-32480 GCA_964428285.1 uncultured Clavibacter sp. | reverse complement strand
GAATGGATTCTGCAAGAAGCTGATAGGACTCAACCAACTTGGCGCCATCAGCTCGTATTGAACTTGGCTCATACGGATGCATATCGATACATATTGGAATCAACACATAAGGTCATCGCTGAATGCAATGTTAAATATATAAAATGGGATCACAATCGAACTCTCGTTGATGCTGGCGCAAATGGCAGAGCTGCATATCGGAAACAAGTTGCAGCTATCTATTCATTATTCTCAGAGCTAAAGAAATTAAATCCGGGACTTGAAATTGAGTCATGCGCATCCGGTGGCGGTCGAATTGATTTAGGTATCGCAGATTACGTGGATAGGTTCTGGGTTAGCGATAACAATGATGCACTTTCTAGGCAAATTATCCAAAGATGGACTGCACAGTTCTTGCCGCCTGAACTTCTTGGAAGTCATATTGGACCTTCGCCAAGTCACCAGACCGGAAGAGAACTTTCACTCTCATTTAGAGCAAGCACAGCTCTCTTTGGACATTCCGGAATCGAATGGGATATATCTAGAGTTTCTAGTGATGAACTAGCGCATCTTGCAAAATGGATTGAGTATTACAAGTCAAAACGCAATTTAATTCATTCTGGAAAATTGGTCCGTATTGATTTCCCAGATGCCTCTCATCACCTGTATGGCTCCGTAACTGAAAATGAATCTTTATTCATATTTGCCCAACTTGAACCGACTGCGGTTTCACAAATTCCTAATATAAGGTTTCGAGAATTAATTCCCAATGCGAAATATCGGGTGCGAGCGGTATTTCCCGCAGGGCCTGTTGGAATGATGTTAATTAAAGAACCTGAGTGGATTAAATCAGGCGCTGTTATGAGTGGTGATCAACTGCAGGAAATTGGATTGCCTGCTCCGATTCTTCAACCAGCTCAAGCTTTAATAATTGAAATAATCAGAGAAAACTAAGCCCAATTCAAAGTCCTTTCAACGGCTTTTTTCCAATTTCTAAAACCATTATCGGCTAGTGAAGAATTCAAATCCGGTTTCCAGCGTCGACTTTCTAACCAATTTGATCTGATCTGCTCTTTATCTTTGAAGAAACCGACTGCAAGACCTGCTGCATAAGCCGCTCCTAGTGCAGTCGTCTCAATAATCTTTGGGCGAGATACATCAATTCCCATAACGTCAGATTGAATCTGCATGCAAAGTTCATTAGCAGTTATTCCGCCATCAACTTTCATTTCGATCAAAGGGACTCCGCTATCAATAACCATAGCGTCAAGGACTTCTCGAGTTTGAAATGCAATCGCTTCCAAGGTCGCCCTAGCTAGATGCGACTTAGTTGCGGCTCTAGTTAAACCAACGATTACGCCGCGTGCGTCGCTGCGCCAATAAGGAGCAAAGAGTCCGGAAAACGCAGGAACGAAGTAAACGCCACCATTATCAGCAACCTCGCTTGCTAAATTCTCAATTTCATTTGCATTCTTAATTATTCCTAATTGATCTCGTAACCATTGAACCGCTGAACCGGTCACAGCTACTGAACCTTCTAAAGCGTAATGTGGTTTCTCATCGCCAAATTTGTAGCAGACGGTTGTAAGCAATCCGGCTTTTGACCGAACTATTTCTTCGCCGGTATTTAACAATGCAAAGTTTCCAGTTCCGTAAGTTGTTTTAGATTCACCTTTACTGAAACAAGCTTGACCCACCATGGCAGCTTGTTGATCACCCAATATGCCGGAAATAGGAATACCTGACTTTATAGCGCCATCTAATTTGGTTAATCCATAAACTTCCGAAGACGAGCAAATCTCGGGAAGGGCACTTCTTGGAACTGAAAAAAGTTCAAGTAAATCTTCATCCCAATCAAGAGTCTCAAGATTCATCAGAAGAGTACGGCTGGCATTTGTCACATCTGTTTTATGAATTCCCTCAGTTAGATTCCAAAGCAGCCAACTATCGATGGTCCCAAAGAGGGCATTTCCCTTGGAAACTGCATTACTGATTGCAGGAACATTTTTGATTAGCCAATTCATTTTGCTTCCAGAAAAATAAGGAGCAACGGTTAAACCAGTCTTAAAGGTTATTGATTTCTTATCTTCATCTGAAATCGAATCTAGAAAAGTCTGTGTCCTTGTATCCTGCCAAACAATGGCGTTATGAAGCGGCTTACCGGTGTTTTTATCCCAAACAACGGTCGTTTCTCGCTGGTTAGTAATTCCAATTGCTGAAAGTTGGTTGATATCTATTTTGGAAATTACTTCTCGGATTACAGATTTAGTGTTTTCCCAAATTTCAAGTGCATCATGTTCGACCCACCCTGGTTTAGGCATTATTTGTTTATGTTCTTTTTGGCTCTGACCAATAATGCTTCCTGATTCGTCAAAAAGAATGAATCGCGTTGAGGATGTGCCTTGATCAAGAGCGCCGATTAATCGCATAGCGCGTATTCTACGCGTGTGAAAGTTCTATCTTCGAAGCTGAGTCCAAGCACTAGAAGTGATGCTATTGCAGATCTAGCAAATAATGACTTCGACATTCTAGTTATTGGTGGTGGGATCAATGGCGTTGGAATTGCGCTAGATGCAGCCTCTAGAGGTCTTAGCGTGGCATTAGTAGAAGATAAAGATTTTGCCTCCGGCACATCTTCACGTTCCTCCAAATTGATTCACGGAGGATTGCGTTACCTCGAACAATATGACTTCAAACTTGTTCGCGAAGCTTTGCAAGAGCGAGAACTAATGATTACGACAATTGCGCCACATTTAGTTCAGCCAGTTTCGTTTATTTATCCATTACAAGAAAAATTCAAAGAACGAACTTATGTAGGCGCCGGTATGGCGCTTTATGACGCCCTAAGAGGATTTAAGCGAGCCTTGCCTTGGCATAAACATATTTCTCAGAAAGAACTAAGCGAGATTGCGCCATCATTACGTTTGGATTTAATTACTGGTGGCTACAAGTATTTCGATGCTCAAGTAGATGACGCACGACATACGATGATGATTGCTCGTACTGCAGCTAAATACGGAGCCGTAATTACGACTCGAACCAGAGTCGAGGAAGTCAAACGTGATGGCAAAAGAGTTATTGGTGCAATCGTCAGAGATTTAGAAAATGAAAAACTAATTGAAGTTAAAGCCAAAGTAACAGTGATGGCTGCTGGAGTTTGGACTGATCAGCTTTATGAAGATTTTGGCATCAAGGCCGGTTACGAAGTCCGAATGTCTAAAGGTGCTCATATTGTGGTTCCAGGCAGTGCTATTCGCTCAAAGACTGGGGTAATCATAAAGACCGATATCTCAGTACTTTTTATTATTCCGTGGGGCGATAAGTGGATAGTTGGAACAACAGATACTGATTACGAAGCAGATCCGAATACTCCAATTGCAACAAGAAATGATGTCAATTACATAATTAATCAAGCGAATCGTGTTTTAGAACCAAAACTTAGTCAAAGCCAAGTAATCGGAGTTTTTGCCGGCCTTAGACCTCTAATTTCAACTAATGAAGATTCAAAAACAACTGACCTATCAAGAGAGCATGTTGTTGATCATCCTGTTCCTGGTTTTGTCTCAATTGCTGGAGGCAAGTACACGACATACCGAGTCATGGCAGAGGATGCGATTGATGCTGCAGTTGTTGATTTGAAACGTTTAACACCAGATTCCTGCACTGAATCTTTGGCAATAGTTGGAGCAGATGGATATTCGGTTTTGAAGAATCAAAAAGTTGCAATCGCCAAATCATATGGAATCTCTGAGGCTACCTTCGAACATCTGCTAAATCGCTATGGCTCACTATTTGTTGAAGTCCTTGAAGCCGCAAAATCTGATGAAAAGTTAGCGCTTCCATTAAGTACCGAACTTCCTTACATAGGAGCTGAAATTCTGTATGCGGTAACTCATGAAGGAGCGCTGTCAGTATCTGATGTCATGAATCGACGAACGCGTATCAACTTTGAAGCACCAGATCAGGGAAGATCGATTCTCGAGACCGTTGCAGAGATCATTGCAAAACCACTTGGCTGGAGTAAAGCTGATATGAAGAAATCAATATCAGAGTACATTTCCGAAATTGATTTTCAGGAAAAAGCGCTGCAACAAGCGCTAGTTAATTAACGATCTGATTTCGGCAAGTATCAACGGGTGGACGTACCGGTTTAGGTGATGGAGTTGGCTTTGGTGTTGGTTCAGGACCTTGAATCAACTCAAATGAAATTAGCTGTTCGGATCTAGCATGTGTATTTGTTTGATCTACATAAATAACAGAACCAGTTGTTACGCCAGCAGGTAATTTACTTAGATAAAGAGTCCAAACACCGCTTGAATCGCGAACTGGTGTTTGCGTAACTTTTGTGGCTGGATCATTAGCTAACTTAAAGGCAACTGTTCCAGTTATAACTGGTGTACCGCTTGGACGTTTAACTTCAACTTTTATCTGGGTTCGCTTATCTGTCGAAGTAGCTTTTATTCCAGTAACCAAGAGGGAAGTGGGCTCATTTACCGGCAGATAATCACCAGTAGCCGGCACCCAATCGCCTTTAGTTAATTGCAAGAAAGAAAATGTGTCGCCTCTGAAAACATTTAAATCAATCCGCGCAGAAGCGACTCCATATTTCTCACCGATTCCACATGAAGAGTATTGCCAAATCTGCCAAAGCGATGAGCAGTTTGCCGTGCTCCAGGAATGAACAAAGCAACCAAATACTTTTCTACCTGGTTCTGCGGTTGGATCTGCTGGATCTATTCCATATTGCGCCTTCCAGAGTGGATACTCGCGCAACTTTTCACTGCGAACCATCGCTTGCTCTAAGAAAGTTGGATAAGAATAGAAAAATGGCTTTCTTCCAGTTTTCTCATACATCGTATCCATCCAGGTTTCTGCAAACAAAGTCACCAATTGTTTAGAAGCATATTTCTTACAAGTAGAACCTGAAACCAATACGCAATTATTTTCAAGGTCTAGCGCATATGGAAGATCGCGCTCGGTGTAGCCGCCAAGACTTGATAAACGCCAAATTGCCTTCTGTGCCTGCGCTTGTGCATCTTTCTTAACTACTTCGCGATCTGTGCTATTCGGCAAAATTGCATAGTGGTAGTAACCGGTATAAAGCCCTGCTGCTTGCGCAGGATCCCTATTCATCAAGAGATATTTCAAAGCTAATGCATCAGCATCATCTCTAGTATCCGAGGCCTTAATAATTACAAATCGAATTCCTGCGTTATACATCTTTACAAAATCAATCGGTTTATCACCTGGATGTTGCCAGCGACTTACATCCGTTCCATGGATACGTCCACCGGGGCCAGAAAGTGCAATCAAATCTTCTGGTGCAGTTAATTGGGGCGCCTGCTTAATCTTTATTGATTTAGCTGCAGTTAGATATGCCTTCTTGCCAATCGAAACTCGAGCTCGATAAGAAGCGGTGGTATCAAATGCGGTGACCTTTGTTGATATCCGCCATGATCCACTTGCACTTGTCTTAGTCCGTAGTCGAGTGTCGCTCCAGCCTTTCTTCAGTTTTACATCAATTCTCACGATTGCATTCTTAACTTTTGGTTTTACTACGCCATGAAAAGTTAGTTTCGTTTCAGGAAAACCAGGTGTCTGAGTAAGAAAGAAAGTGGAACTTGGTTTTGCTGCCTGAACCGCAGGAACAAGGAAAGTCAGCAAAGCTATCGAAAGCGATAGCACCAACTTCTTCCTATTTTTCACCGCGCCATTATGTCTAACTAACCCTAAAACTCAGTTAGACGCGCTCTCCCAGATACCCTTAAGCCATGATTGATTTCGCCACACAATTGGTAGAAACCATCGGCATTTTTGGCGCCGGAATCTTTATTGCCATTGAATCAATTGTGATTCCACTTCCCTCAGAATTTGTACTCTTGTTATCCGGCTTTAATGTTTCTATCGGAGAATTCCAATTTATTCCCCTCTTAATCGCAACCACCACAGGCTCCCTTATAGGTGCCCTTGTCCTTTACACAATTGGATTTGGTATTTCGAAAGAAAGAGTCAATTTCCTAATCAATAGATTCGGAAAATACGTAGGAATCAAGCAAGCGGATGTTGATAAAGCTTTTAAATGGTTTGACCGATACGGTTCATGGACCATCTTCTTTGGCCGGCTTTTCCCATTAGTCCGATCCCTTGTAAGTATTCCGGCCGGCCTCTCGGAGATGAACGCAATCAAGTTCTCACTTCTAACAATCGGCGGCAGCAGTATTTTTAACGCCACCTGGATAACTATCGGTATGCAACTTGAAAATCGCTGGAAAGATGCTGAAGGTTGGGCGAAGAATCTAGAAAACGTGGTGAATATTGGAATCACAGTCGCAGCTGTATTTTTTATTGCTCGAGTCGTGATAAAAAAAATTAGATCTTAAATTTCAACTATCTCCAGAGCTAAACCAGTTACCTCTTTGATTGCCTCTACAAGCGCACCTCGAATCCGATAATTCCTTGTCGCCTTGTAATCATGTGCGCCGCTTAATTTTTCAGCATCTACAAATTGCAAAGTTAAAACTCCGTTTTCGAGGGAAGCCAAACGTGCATCAAAATATGCAATCCATGCGATTCGATCTCGGCTCTCAAGCAGATCCAAAACGTCATTCCACTTTGATTTAAGTTCTGCGAGATTCACATCAACCTCGATTCTTTCTTGCGAGTGGGGCAGGTAGGGCTCGAACCTACGACGACCGGATTATGAGTCCGGGGCTCTAACCAACTGAGCTACTGCCCCCAAGGTGAAAGTTTAACTGATTGAATATTTCTTTATCCAACTTGATTTACAGTGAGGATGGTACCCGGAATGTCAGGCGCACCTCTTGAAACGTTTTGACTAGCACCCGAGTAAATTTGTACTGAATCGCTTGAAACTGCTGTCAATTCAAACCAATCGTTTGCAGCAGCATCTACGAAAAAATTCCAAGCTATGGCGTGACGTTCAGTGTCGGTACTAGTTCCAACATAAACATCTGTTGAAGAATCAGCAACTGGGTCTCCGTTCTTGGAAAGCCAAAGCGTGAATACAACACCTTTCTTCCCCTGATTAAACAATTGTGAAGAAAATTGAATATTGTATTTACCAGAATTGGCGAATGTGATTCTGGTTTTACGCGGAGTTGCCTCGGAATTATTAGCGATTGTCACTCCATTTCCGAACACTGTTGTATTAAAAGGAATAGCCTTCGCTGTAGTTAAAAAAGTTTCTATGGTGTCGTCAATAAAATAACCGTTGTAGCCCAATGTGGTGATACCCGCTGGACCTCTTGGACCGCTTCCTCCAGGACCTTGAGGTCCTACTAAGGATTTACCCTCGCCCCAAATATCTATTTCATTTTTCGGACCAAATATGTTGTAAGTATCCAAATCAATATAGAAATCTCCATTTTTACCAGTATCAGCTTTGGGGATTCCCTTGCCACTAAGAACCCCGGTTCCGCTGGGGCCGGGCTGGCTAGGTGGTGCGATAAAACCAGCTGGAAATTTAAGAAAAACTAATTTTTCATTTTTCTTACATTTTTTAACGCTGCTATCAATTAGACGAGCTTTTCCTGATTTAAGTTTTACACAATTTCTAACTTCAACGCTCTCGTTCGGAGTGCTTGGTTCTTCTGCGTGTAAATGGTATTGATTCAAAGTAGCCAAGATGGAAAACGAAACAAAGAAAGTGAGAATTCGCTGGGTAGATGGAAATCTCACAAGAATGATTTTACCGTCAGAGAAGTTATTATTTATTGATTATTCAGTTAGACGCGGACATTTTTAACCTTATTTATGCACTTTATATTGCTAATCTCGCACAATGATTTCTAAGAAACTTTTCGGATTAGTCGCAATTTTGCTCTTTTCTTCTCTGCCTTCATCAACTGCTGCTGAGAGCTATCTCTTTCCAGTAGCCGGCTGCAAGGTGACATATTCCAAATATCACCATGATTACCCAGCAACGGATATTCAAGCTAAACAAGGCTGTGCTTTTGTCGCTACGGTTTCTGGAGTAATCGAAGATGTGAACTTGAAAGATAAATGGAGCGGTAAGACAAATCTTGGCCAAGACCGTGGTGGACTTTCGGTTTCTTATATCGGAGTTGATGGAGTTCGTTATTACGGATCGCATTTATCAAAAGTTGAACCAGGAATTGCACCAGGTGTTCAAGTTGTCGCAGGACAGAAACTTGGGGAAGTAGGCTCAACGGGAAGTGCTCGTGGAACAAAGCCACATTTACATTTCGGAATTTCGTATCCGACAATGCCAGGTGATTGGGAAATTAGGCGTGGTGTTATTTGGCCTTGGAAATTTCTAGATGCTTGGCGCGCTGGCGAAAATTTATCGCCGGTCAAAGCAATTAATCGCGCCGCAAAGAAGGCTAAAAAATAAGAAAGCCCCGAGTTTCCTCGGGGCTTCCAATAAGCAAGTGGGTTTTAGTTAGGTACAACCTGATCAGCCTGTGGACCCTTTGGGCCTTGGATGACTTCGAATGTAACTGATTGACCCTCATCAAGGGATTTGTATCCGTTTCCTTGAATCGCTGAGTAGTGAACGAAGACATCTTGTCCGCCGCCATCTACCGCGATGAAACCGAAACCCTTTTCAGAGTTGAACCACTTTACTTTGCCTGTTGCCATTTAACTTATTTCCTTCAGTCTTGATTGGGACAAACGAGATTTTCTAGCTTGTCAGTCTTCCCGTTCTCCAGACCAAACAAGCAAAAGCAAGCGGTATTCGAAAAGCGTTGGACTAGCGCTGAGTCTACCCTGAGAATTAACCATCAAAAACAATTCTTGAAATCTCTACTAGACAGAGCGTGAAATCCGGATAAGAATCCGACAAGCAGATGGGCTGGGGAAGGTCGCATCTGCAATGGATGCGGCTTGCTAACCCAGGAGCTGCTATGAAGAGATTGCCTGAAGTCGGATTTGGTCCGGCTCATGGATATTTGTATTTACATGTTTCACCGCGCGCGGTGGCTAAGCACTTAGAGTGGAATATCGCTGAAATATTGGGAAATCCAGTTAAATTGAATTGGCAGCCACAAACACTTCGGCCTGGCGCTTTAAAAGCCGAACTTTCCTGGAGTTCACTAGTTGGTTGCGGATCAAAATTGGCAAGCTCACTTAAAGGTTGGCATTACCTAACTTTTGAAGTTTATGAATCAGCAGGAGCAACAGGCGAGGGTTCGCTTTATATGTTTACACCTGAGTTGGGTTTATTTCGTGGAACTATTGGGACAACAGGTGATTTGCTTATAAATGAAAATCAATTGCAGAGTATTTTGCGAGAAAATTTGAGAACAACTGACCTAGCTGAGGAAATTGAGAAACTAATGGGAAAGAAGTGGGATATTGCACTGGAGCCATTTCGATTCGCTAGGGAAAATCTAGAATCATTCACTGATAAGATTCCAGTATGACTACCGAAACTAGAGAAAAATCAGTCTCCTTAATTATTGCTTCACTTGTCGTTGCATTGGCAATGGGGCTTGGACTAAATCAAGTCGGTAGCGGATTCGCATCACGTTCAAGTGAGGGAATTACAGTTACCGGTTCAGCACGTGTTGAAGCAAAAGCGGACAAAGTTGTTTGGCCTCTTAATGCGGAATATGTTGCACCTACGCAAAGTGTTGCAGTTTCAAAAGTTGGAGTTGCAGTAGAAGCTCTCGTTAAGTACTTAACAAATGGTGGAATTCCGGCAGATGCAATTGAATATGGTTCGGTTTCAGCTTATCCGCAAGAAGAGTGGGTAAATGGTTCAAGCACTGGACGGATCACAAGCTATCGGGCTTCCAGAACTGTCACAGTTAGAACCGATGATGTAAATCTAGTATTGAAATTGAGCACCAATCTCGGATCTTTATTAGAGACCGGCATAAATGTTTCTAACTATGGTCCGCAATTTTACGTTTCTAAATTGAGCGAACTTCGACCAGAATTATTGAAGCAGGCAATGGAAGATGCGCGAGTCCGTGCCGATTCCATCGTAGAAGCTACGGGTGGCAAAGTTGGAAATGTAATGAGCGTTCGCTCTGGCCCATTCCAAGTTACTTCACCTGATTCAGTTGATACTTCAGCAGGTGGTTATTACGACACCGCAACAATCGACAAGACTATTACTTCGACTGTAACAGTAGTTTTCAAAGTTAAGTAGCGCTTCGGTTTACAAACCAGATTTGTACCGAATGCGGCTGGACAAGTGTCTGGTCGCTTGGCTTTCGCAACTCTGGAGCTAATTGAGTTACCTCGATTGCTGAATCAAAAACGGTTCTAAAACTTTCTCCCCAGATTGCATTAGGCAACGTAAACTCTTGTGCGACCTTATCGCCATTTAGAATTACAAAAAGACTTTGTTTATGTGTGGCATCGAGCATGAAAGCTAGATATCGAAGCGAGTTGTCCTGCCAACTATTGGCTCCCATCTCAAGACCGTCACGATGAAACCAGGCAATATCTTTTCGCTTTGTGCCTTGATCGATAGATCCGGTGAAAAATTCATCGATGATTTCAGATAAATACTTTGCTCGAATCGAGGAGAGCGCGGCGATGGAATCCGAAAGGTCGTTCTCTCTTTTATCCCATGAAAGCGCCCAACCACCTCCAAAATTTTCTGGCGCATCCCAAATCATTTCTGGATTTAGCGAGTAAGCATTATTTGAACCATTTTGGGTCCTGCCAACTTCATCTCCCATAGTCAACATCGGAACACCAGATGAAATCATCAGAGTCGCCAAAAGAGATTTTTTCAGACGATTTCTAATTAATTCGATCTCTAAATTCTCACTTGGGCCTTCAATGCCAAGGTTCCAAGATCGATTGTGAGTGCTGCCATCACGGTTATCTTCACCATTTGGCTCATTGTGCTTGTCTTGATAAGAAACTAAATCAGTTAAGGTAAATCCATCGTGTGCAGTAATGAAATTAATTGAACTGGTTGGTCCTCGGTAATAAAAGACATCGTCAGAACCAGCAATCCGGGAGGCTAAATCTGAAACTCCAGCGCTAAATCCTTGAGCCGAATCCGCGAGCCAGAATTGCCTAACTGCATCTCGGTAAGCATCGTTCCATTCGCGCCACGGATGCGGGAAATCTCCTAAGGCATAACCTTTAACGTCCCATGGTTCAGCAATTAATTTGAGATCACGCAAAATTGGATCAGCAGTTATGGCCGAAATCAGTGAACTATTAGTATCAATTGCGCCATTTAACCTTGATAGTGCCGTAGTCAAGTCAAAGCGAAAGCCATCGACGCCTATTACTTCAGCCCACCAGCGCAGCGAATCAAGAATCATTCGAGTTACAAAAGGATTTCGCGTATCCAAAGTGTTTCCACAGCCAGTTACGTCCTCATATTCATCATCGCCAATGTGACGATAAAAGGCCTTGTTATCAATTCCCCGAAATGAAAGTGACGGGCCAGCTTTGCCTTCTTCTGCAGTGTGGTTATAGACAACATCCAGAACCACTTCGATACCTGCTTCGTGAAGTATCGAAATAGCTTCTTGTAATTCTCTTATTGGGTCATCAGTTGCTCCATAAGCCGAATGCGGCGCAGAAAAAGCTATCGGGTTATAGCCCCAGTGGTTAATCCGCCCTCGTGATCTAACAGAAGATTCTGTTAGATAGTGATGTATTGGTAGAAGCTCTAAAGTTGTTACTCCAAGTTTCTGCAAATGAGCAATCACTGTTGGATGCGAAAGCGCTCGGTAAGTTCCTCGATCTGATTCTGGGATTTCTAAATTTCTAAAGGTCAAACCTTTTACATGAGCTTCATAAATAATGGTTTTATTCCAGGGGATGCGTGGGCGATTGATTTTGGACTTCGTTACTTCCGTGACAACTGAAAAAGGCACGTATGGCGCTGAATCGCGGAGATCTTCTTTACTTAAATCGCCATTGCCAAATTCATCAAATGCTTGATGGCCAAAGATTTCCGGCGCATTCTTTAATTCTCCAGAAATAAGATTTGCATAAGGATCAATTAGAACTTTTGCAGGATTAAAGCGGAGTCCCCGTGCTGGATCCCAAGTTCCATAAACTCGAAATCCATAAAGTTGTCCAGATGTAACGCCGGCTAGAAATCCGTGCCAGATAGGACCATCGCGGTGCGTAAGTGCAAATCTCGTCTCCGTTAATTGACCTAATTGGTTGCGACTAAAGAGGCATAGCTCCACGGCCTCGGCCGCTGGCGCCCAGAGGGCAAAGTTGGTTCCGCCCGCAACGAGAGTGGCACCAAGTTTTCCTGCATCGGCTGGCTTCACTTTGGTATCCAACCATTGTGGCTGCGCCAACCTTGGCAATTTCAATTGGAGGGCGTGGTTACTGACCAGTAGCATGTCCAATATGAAAATCGCTATCTGTGTAAAGCAAGTACCAGATTCTTGGGCAGAGAAGAAAATGGTCTCTGGCCGGCTTGATCGCGAAAGTGTTGATGCGGTTCTAAACGATTTAGATGAATATGCAATTGAAGAAGCGCTTCGAATTGTTGAACCACTTAACGAAGGCAAAGAAACGCCTGAACATACAATCACTTTAATTTCAATGGGTCCAGATAGAGCGAGCGAGGCAATACGTAAAGGACTTTCGATGGGGGCAGATTCTGGAATATTGATTTCCGATCCCGCACTACAAGGTTCTGATGCAGTTTCAACGGCAAAAGTTCTTGCTAAGACCATTGCTGAAGGTGGATTTGATTTAGTTTTCTGCGGTACAGAGTCAACCGATGCTCGAATGAGCGTTGTTCCAGCAATGCTCTCTGAACTATTGGGATGGGCACAACTCACTTTTGCAGGATCAGTCAAAGTTGATGTTGCAGGAAAGAAAGTTGAAATTGCGCGCATGACCGATAGCGGCGTGGAGTCTATGAATGCAAATTTCCCATGCGTCGTAAGCGTTATAGAAAAGATTAATGAACCAAGATATCCATCCTTTAAGGGGATTATGGCTGCTAAGAAGAAGCCGATTGAAAATAAGAGTTTGGCAGATGTCGGAATCGATGCCAACGAAATTAAAGCATGGAGCGATGTCCTTGATTCGCAACCTAGACCACCACGTGAAAAAGGTTTAAAGCTAGAAGATTCTGGAGATGGTGGCGCAAAATTAGCAGATTATTTATTAGAGAAGCGGTTGGTATAAGAATGTCAAAGATATTTGTACTTGTAGATCACGACGGGACGAAAATCGCAAAGACAGCCGCAGAACTTGCGACCTTTGCAAAGCGTGCCGGTGAATCGATAGGAATACTTCTCTGCGCAAGCGGTGCTACCGATTCGTTAATTTCCCAACTAGCGGACTCCGGATTGACCAAAGTACTAGTTGTAGAAAACGATGAAATTGGAAAACACGGAATCGCAGCAGCAACTTCGGCAATTGCGCAATTAACAAGTAAAGAAAACCCAGCCGCATTGTTGATCGCTTCAAGTGCTCGGGGCAAGGAGATTGCCGGAAGATTGGCAGTTCGTTTGCAAGCAGGAATCATCACAGATGCCGTTGATGTTGCCGCAAACCTTGCAACAACTCAATCGGTCTTTGGCGGTTCATTTACTGTTAATGCCAAAGTTGGAACTACGCTTTCAATAATTACGGTAAGGCCGAGTTCCATTGAACCAGAACTTGGCAGCTCTGCTCCTGCTATAGAAAAAGTTGATATTGCAATAGCCGAAAAAGATAAGGCTGTTTCCATCACCAGTGTTGAACCACCAGTGAAAGGTGGAAGACCAGATTTAACTGAAGCGAAAATTGTCGTTTCAGGTGGTCGTGGCACAAATGGAAATTTTGCAGAAGTCGAAGCCTTTGCAGATCTACTTGGCGGCGCAGTTGGTGCATCACGTGCAGCAACAGATGCTGGTTGGTATCCGCATACTCATCAAGTTGGTCAAACTGGAAAAACAGTTTCGCCACAACTTTATGTCGCATGTGGAATCTCAGGAGCAATCCAACATCGAGCAGGCATGCAAACTTCAAAGACTATTGTCGCGATTAATAAGGACCCCGAGGCTCCAATCTTTGATTTGGCAGATTTTGGCGTTGTCGGGGATTTATTCTCAGTCTTGCCGCAGGCTCGCGAAGCTATCAGCGCAAAGCGCGCATAATTAAAGTCGCACGCTGGTTTTAGACTTAACCCATGCCAAGCGTCTACTTTGACAATGCCGCGACCGCACCAATAAATCCGGTCGCGCTTGAAGCATATTTGGAACAAGCCCGCACATTGGGTAATCCATCAAGTCTTCATGGCTATGGCAGAGACGCGCGAAAAAATGTTGAAGATGCCAGAGAAAAGTTGGCACTACTTTTAGATTGCCAACCTAACGAGATTATTTTTACCGCAAGTGGAACAGAGTCAAATAATCTTGCAATTAAAGGAATTTACTGGCATCGCCTTTCCGAAGATAAAAAGCGAAAAGTAATTATTACCTCTGCATTCGAGCATCACGCGGTTTTGGATCCAATAAATTGGCTTCGAGAAAGCGAAGGCGCGGAGATAATTGAGGTTCCGGTTGATCATGATGGTTATTTGAAGTTGGAATTTCTGAAAACTGCACTAGAAAATCGCGGTGAAGAAGTTTCCTTTATTACCATCATGCATTCCAATAACGAAGTCGGGACAATCCAGCCACTTCAGGAAGTTATAAAACTAGCGAAGAAATATAAAGTGCCAGTCCATACTGATGCAGTCCAGAGCTTTGGCAAGGTGCCGCTTTCATTTTCAGAACTAGGTCTCTTTGCAATGACAGTCAGCGCTCACAAAATCGGTGGACCAGTTGGTGTTGGTGCATTGGTATTGAAAAAAGGCGTAGATATAACGCCACTCTTGCATGGCGGAGGACAAGAACGTGATATTAGATCGGGAACTATTAATGCTGCAGGAATAGTTGCCTTTGCTACTGCTGCACAAGCTGCCATAAGAGATCGTGAAAAGAATGCATTATTTGTTGCAGGGCTGCGAGATTCTTTGGCTGCCACAATAAAGAATGATTTACCTGATGCCGTTTTTAATGCCGGAGCCGGTGAAAGGTTGCCAGGTATTCTCAATGTTCGTTTCCCAAATACCGAGAGCGATTCACTGTTATTACTCTTTGACTCTGAAGGAATTGCATGTTCCACCGGCTCTGCTTGCACAGCTGGCGTACAACAGCCAAGCCATGTATTACTTGCGATGGGACTTTCCGAAAATGAAGCTAGATCTTCACTCAGGTTTTCTCTTTCGCCAGAAAATTCGAAGGAAGATATTGATTACTTCCACACTTGTTTTAAGAAGGTAATTGATCGAGCGCGGGCTGCATATCGGAGCACCGCATGAAATTAATTGCCGCAATGAGCGGTGGAGTCGATTCTGCTGTCGCTGCTGCCAGAGTCAGCGAGATGGGTCATGAGGTAATAGGTGTGCACCTTGCCTTATCTAAGAATCCAAAGAAATATCGATCCGGAGCACGTGGCTGCTGCACAATCGAAGATTCGCATGACGCAAGAAGAGCTGCCGATAAAATCGGAATCCCTTTTTATATCTGGGATATGTCCGAAGAATTTCATGACAATGTTGTAGAAAATTTTCTATCTGAATATGCAGCAGGTCGAACTCCAAATCCGTGCCTACGTTGCAATGAAAAAATCAAGTTTGCAGCCGTTCTGGATAGAGCTAAGGCGATGGGCTTTGATGGTGTGGTTACTGGGCACTATGCACAATTGCGGACTTCACAAAATGGTGAGAAAACTCTGCATCGAGCAATTGACGAAGGGAAAGATCAGTCTTACGTACTCGCTGTTTTAAATCGCGAACAAATACAAGGCGCGCTTTTTCCGCTAGGCGACACTCGTAAAGAAGATATAAGAAAAGAAGCGGCGAATCGTGGTTTAACTGTTGCGCAAAAACCTGATAGCCACGACATTTGTTTTGTGCCATCTGGAGATAATGCGGGTTGGTTACGTGAAAGATTAGGAAGTGAGGTAGGTCCAATCATTGATTCTTCCGGTAAGAAACTTGGTGAGCATCACGGCGCATACACCTACACAATTGGACAACGCCGGGGATTGGGAATTTCTGAACCTACGCCATCAGGAAATCCAAGGTACGTTTTACGGATAGAACCAAAAAGCAACACGGTAGTTGTTGGCGAACGAGAATCTCTTGCAATTTCAGAAATTATTGGCGAGAGAATAATTTGGTGCGGTCCAGAAAGTTCAGTAAATATTCCTGCATTGGGCAGCGTTCAAGTACGCGCACATGGTGCTCCAGTTCCTTGTACTTACCTTCGTGATGAAAATGGCCAATTAAAGGCAGAGCTAAAAGAAGAAATTTTCGGACTAGCTCCGGGACAAGCAATGGTTATCTACGACGGTGATCGCGTTGTCTGTTCCGCAACAATTTCGGAGACAAAGTAGATGGCCGCAAAATCTGCGCCAGATAAAGTTTCTTCGGCTAGACATCGGATGGGCGAACTTGCCGAGCAAATAAGAGATCACCAGTATCGATATTACGTACTTGATAAACCAATCATTTCTGACAGCGAATTTGATTCACTATGGAACGAACTACTTAAGCTAGAGAGTCAATTTCCAGAATCACGAGACCCAAATTCACCAACGCTTGAAGTCGGAGGAGGTTTCTCAACTCATTTTGAGCAATTTAATCATCACCAGAAAATGATGAGTTTAGATAATGTTTTTAATGAAGAAGAGCTCGAAGATTGGTTTGATAGAGTAAAAAAAGAATTTCCGGATGAACTTTCCTGGCTTTGCGAAGTTAAGATTGATGGTCTAGCCATCAATCTAATTTATGAAGATGGCAATCTGACCAGAGCTTTAACTCGAGGAAATGGCGAAACCGGGGAAGATGTAACAGTAAATGTCCGCACCATTAAATCGATACCGCAAAAATTAACTGATTCAAATCCACCAAAGCTAGTAGAGATTCGCGGCGAGATCTTCTTTCCAGTTGCAGAATTCAATGAACTTAATGAAGCGTTAGAAGAATCAGGAAAGACTGCATTCGCTAATCCAAGAAATGCTGCTGCTGGATCACTTCGACAGAAAGATCCTCGAGTAACTCAGTCGCGGCCACTTTCTTGTATTGTGCACGGAATTGGTGCTGTGACTGGGATGGAATTTGAGTCACAGAGTCAGGCTTATGAATTACTAAGAAGCTGGGGCGCTCCGGTATCGAAGAGATTTAAAGTGGTTAAGAGTCGAGATGAGGTCAGAGAATTTATTGATTATTACGCCGAGCATAGACACGATGTAGAACATGAAATTGATGGTGTAGTAATAAAAGTAAATGAACGAAATCTTCAGAAAATTATCGGCAATACTTCGCGAGCTCCCAAATGGGCCATTGCATATAAATATCCTCCGGAAGAAGTAACGACAAAACTCTTAGATATCAGAGTCAGCGTGGGACGTACTGGACGTGTTACGCCATTTGGATTTATGGAACCTGTAAAAGTGGCGGGATCAACTGTCACAAATGCAACGCTCCATAACCTAGAGGAAGTAGAGCGCAAAGGTGTATTAATTGGCGACACCGTCGTGCTTCGTAAAGCTGGAGATGTGATTCCGGAAATTCTAGGGCCAGTAATCGATAAGCGAACTGGCTCTGAAAAAAAGTTCGTCATGCCTAAAAAATGCCCTGAATGCGGCACGACTTTAAAGGCAATGAGTGAAGGCGATGTCGATATTCGTTGTCCTAATGCAAGATCATGTCCGGCACAACTTCGTGAACGGGTTTACTACATTGGCTCTAGAGCAGCTCTTGATATTGATGTTCTTGGTTACGAAGCTGGGCAAGCGCTTTTAGATGCTGGACTTATAAAGGATGAAGGCGATTTGTTCAGCTTAACGGAAAGTGATCTTTTGCAAAGTGATTTCTTCAAGAAGAAAGATGGAACACTGGGCGCAAATGCTGAGAAATTCTTACGTGGAATTGAAACTGCTAAGGAAAGACCGTTATGGCGGATCTTGGTTGCATTATCGATTCGACATGTGGGTCCAACCGCCGCGAAAGCTCTAGCAAAAGAATTCAAGTCACTTGATGCAATAGCCCAAGCAAACCAGAGTGCGCTAGCGAATATTGATGGTGTTGGCGAAGTTATTGCCGCAAGTATCCAAGAATGGTTTGAAGTTGATTGGCATAAAGAGATAGTTAATAAATGGCGTAAGGCAGGTGTTCGATTCGAAGCAGAAATTACTGAGCAGCGACCTCAGACTCTTGCTGGATTAACAATTGTCGTAACTGGCTCGCTTGAAAATTTTACGAGGGATGGCATTGCTGAAGAAATCACCTCTCGCGGAGGAAAATCCGCTTCATCAGTCTCAAGTAAAACCGATTATGTAGTTGTGGGGGACGCACCTGGATCAAAGGCGAAAAAGGCTGAAGAGCTTGGTATCCGAATTCTTGACGAGCGAGAATTTCTTGCATTATTAGAGAGTGGAAGGGTCTAAGAGATAAGATTGGGTCATGATGAAATTCCTAATAGCAAGTAAAGCTCTTGAATTGTTTAGCGAAAAAGGGCGCGAACTCCCAGCCCCGCCAGCATTCTTTGGGATTCTTGCTTTCGGAGTTTTGATGTTCCTTCTTTACCTTGTAATGCGACTTGATAAAGATTAACAAGTGCGCCATTTATGGCGGAACGTTCGATCCAATTCATAATGGTCATCTACATTTGATCAAGGAATTAATTCGCACAAATGAATTTGATAAATTCATTGTTGTTCCATCAGGAACTCCGGCTCAGAAAAGTGCAGTTGCGTCTGCCGAAGATAGATTTGAAATGACTAAGTTGGCGGTTGCGCAGGCCATTGGCACCAATGCTCGGATAGAGGTTGCAGACTATGAGCTCAATAGGCCAGGACTTTCCTTTGCAGTCGATACCGCAAGTGAAGTTTCCAGAAAGTATCCTGGTCATGAGATTTATTGGGTTATTGGAAGCGATGCGCTAACTAACATCAAGAGCTGGCATCAATTTGCTGATCTTGCAAAAAATGTTAAGTTTCTAATTATTGAACGTCCCGGATCTGCAATAAGTGATTATCCGAAAGAACTCAATTGTGAATTACGTAAAATAGATGCAATGGATATATCGGCAAGTGAAATTAGAGAGAGATTAGCCGCTGGCGAAGACATTTCCGAAACTGTTCCGTCTTCAGTTTTGGATTACATAAAGCGAATTGGACTTTATGGCGCCTCGTAAAGAAACTTTAACCCTTCTCGAATCAGCAGCTGAAGCTGCATTAAGTAAATTGGGCAAGGATTTGCTAGCCATTGATTTAACAGAGCAAATGGTTCTAAGTGAAGTATTCCTACTCGTAACTGGTCAGAACGAACGTCAGATAGGTGCCATTGCGGATGAAATCGAATTGAAATTAGCAATTGGTGGTGAAAAGCCTTTAAGAAGCGAAAAATCTCCACATTGGATCCTTCTTGATTACGAAGATTTAGTTGTCCATATTCAAACGGAGGCTATTAGAAGCTATTACATGTTGGAAAGACTTTGGAATGATTGCCCGCGCATTCAAATCGCAGCCGTAAAAGCAGATGAGGCTAAGAAAACATGATTCAGAGAGTTGTTCTGTGGCGACATGGTCAAACAGATTGGAACTTAGCAAATAGATTCCAGGGGCATTCAGATATTCCTTTGAATGAAACCGGTATAGATCAAGCAAGGAAAGCTGCGCCACTTCTCTATGGATTGCGTCCATCAAAGATAATTTCTAGCGACTTAATCAGAGCCAAACAAACCGCTCAAGAGTTAGCAAATATTTCACGACTGCCAATACATATAGATCCAGGTTTGCGAGAAACTAATGGAGGAAAATGGGAAGGCAGAACAGGTGCGGAAAACCGAGCAGAAGATTATGAAAAATTTGTAAATTGGCTTGATGGAAATGATGAACCCGCCGGAGACTTTGGAGAAAGAAGAAGCGAGATTGCATTGCGTGCCGTAACTGCAATAGAAAGTGCATTAGAAAAAGAGATTGAGACTCTTGTGGTTGTTACGCATGGCGGAACAGCGAGAATAATTATCGGGAAAATGTTGGGATTGCCGATGACGCAATGGGCGAGCATTGGTGGCTTATCCAATGCATCGTGGTCAATTTTAGAAAATGGTCATCATCGAGCTGGATGGATTTTGGTTGAACATAATGCTGGATCTTTACCAGAACCTATTTATGGAGAAGAGAGTGGCGCCTAAGGTAAGGTGCGCCTGCTTAAGGGGCTATGGCGCAGCTGGTAGCGCACCTGCATGGCATGCAGGGGGTCAGGGGTTCAAGTCCCCTTAGCTCCACATGGAAGATATTCGCGGCTTACCATTACAACGAATTCCCAATCGCTGGAGCGCATCAGATCTATCTGATCAAAGCGGTAAGAGATTTTTAATAACAGGGGCAACTAGCGGAATCGGAAAAGAAGCTGCGCGCGAATTAGCACGGGTCGGTGCATCGGTAACCATTGCCGCAAGAGATCTTGCAAAAGCTGAAAAAGTTAAAAGCGAGCTTTCTAGTGCAAGAGTAGATTTGCTGGAACTCGATCTAACTGATTTAGAGAGCGTACGTGCCGCTGCTCGCAAAGTTGATTACAAAATCGATGTTTTGATTCTAAATGCGGGAATCATGGCTATTCCATTTAAAACAACTAAAGATGGCTTTGAAATGCAGATTGGAACCAATCACTTGGGGCACTTCGCTTTTGCTGGATTAATTAGAGATCGTATTGAAGAACGCATTGTCACAGTCTCTAGTCAGGCGCATCGAACAGGTTCATTTGGCGCAAATTCTCCAGATGCAATACGCGATATTTTCTTAGGTCGAAACAAATACTCTGCTTGGGGCGCCTACGGAGCAAGTAAATTAGCTAATTTGCTATTTACCTTTGAATTAGAACGTAGAGCAAGAAGCAATAACTGGAAATTTCATGCTTTTGCAGCGCATCCAGGTTATTCAAATACAAATCTCCAAGCTGTTGGCCCACAATTTCGAGGAAACATTTGGGAAGAACGTGCCACATCTTTATTGAATTCTGTTGTAGCGCAATCTGCTTCTCGTGGAGCACTTCCGATGCTTTGTGCTGCAACTTTCCCAAATCTATATGGCGCTACATATTTGGGCCCCGATGGATTTATGGAAATGCGCGGTTTCCCGCGAGCAGTTAGAGCAAGATCTATTGCATATGATCAAAATCTTGCAGCAAATCTTTGGCAGGTAAGTGAAGAATTAACTGGCGTAATATGGCGGTAACCTACGCACATGCATGAGGCTTATGACATTCATGGAGTTCAGGAGAAATGGCTTCCTGTCTGGGATCAATTAGCTCCATTTAAATCGGGCCGAAGTGATGACAACCGACCTA
Organism: uncultured Clavibacter sp.; assembly: GCA_964428285.1. Taxonomy (GTDB): domain Bacteria; phylum Actinomycetota; class Actinomycetes; order Nanopelagicales; family Nanopelagicaceae; genus MAG-120802. The sequence continues at coordinate 11,176 of CAYRXG010000003.1, read as the reverse complement.
AAAAGTATGTTCTCGATATGTTTCCATACCCATCTGGTGATTTACATATGGGTCACGCAGAGGCTTACGCACTAGGCGATGTAATTGCACGGTATTGGGTGCAACGTGGATTTAATGTCATGCATCCAATTGGCTGGGATGCATTTGGTTTACCGGCGGAAAATGCCGCAATAAAACGAAATGAAGATCCAAGTATTTGGACTTATGAAAATATAAATACCCAGCGCGCTTCGATGCGTCGTTATGCCTGTTCTTTTGATTGGGATCGAGTTTTATACACCTGCGATCCTGAGTATTACCGATGGAATCAATGGATCTTTTTAAAGCTTTTTGAGCGTGGCTTGGCATATCGAAAAGATTCAGCAGTTAATTGGTGCCCTGATTGCCAGACTGTTCTTGCGAACGAGCAAGTTGTAGCCGGACTATGCGAACGTTGCGATAACGCGGTGACGAAGAAGAAGCTCAATCAGTGGTATTTCAAAATCACTGACTATGCCGAACGCTTATTGGAAGATATGAAATCGCTGGAAGGAAAATGGCCGGAAAAGGTCTTAACCATGCAGCGAAATTGGATTGGAAAATCAACTGGTGCCGAAGTGAAATTTGCAATTGAAGATAGAAACGAACCGGTAACGATTTATACGACCCGTCCGGATACTCTCTTTGGCGCAACTTTTATGGTTGTCGCGGTCGATAGTGAATTAGCTAAAGAACTTGTTAATGGTCGCGCTGTAGAAAGTAAATTCAATCAATATTTTGATTCGGTAAAAGCTGCCAGTGATATCGATCGACTCTCGACGGAACGACCTAAGACCGGTATTTTCCTCGAACGTTACGCAATTAATCCGGTTAATGGCGAAAAGATTCCTATCTGGGCGAGTGATTATGTACTAGCTGATTACGGAACTGGCGCCATTATGGCTGTACCTGCGCATGATCAACGCGACCTTGATTTCGCCAGAGCGATGAACTTGCCCGTACGTGTAGTTGTGAAAACTGATCAAGAAGATCCAACCGTCTCTGGAATTGCTACCGATGGCGATGGAACCATTGTTAATTCCGGTTCAATTACCGGACTCGATAGTAAATCTGCAATTGCCAAAATCGTTGCAGAGTTGGAAAGTAAAGGTTTAGCAAAAGCCACGCAAAACTATCGCTTGCGAGATTGGCTCATTTCAAGACAGAGATATTGGGGAACTCCAATTCCAATAATTCACTGCCCAAAGTGCGGAGAACAACCGGTACCTGAAAGTGAGTTACCCGTTAAATTGCCGGATTCCAAAACTGTGGAATTAAAGCCAAAAGGAATTTCACCTTTGGCCACAGCTTCTGATTGGGTAAATGTGAAATGTCCAAAGTGTGGAGAAGCTGCGCAACGAGATACCGACACCATGGATACCTTTGTCGACTCATCGTGGTATTTCCTTCGCTACACCAGTGTTAATAGAGATGACGTTGCTTTTGATAAGAATGAAGTGAAAACTTGGTTGCCAGTCGATCAATATGTTGGCGGAGTAACTCACGCAATCTTGCACCTTTTATATTCGCGTTTCTTTACTAAGGCGCTCTTTGATATGGGGCTAGTTGATTTCACTGAACCATTTACCAGATTGTTAAATCAAGGGATGGTGCTTATGGATGGTTCGGCCATGAGCAAGAGTCGCGGCAATTTAGTAAAGCTTTCAGATGAATTGGAACAACATGGTGTTGATGCCATTCGACTATCAATGGTTTTTGCCGGCCCTCCGGAAGATGATGTGGACTGGTCTGATGTTTCTCCATCGGGATCGGTCAAGTTTTTGAATCGAGCATGGCGATTATCTGGCGATGTTACAAGTAAGCCTGGAGTGGATTTTTCAACAGGAGATATTTCTTTGCGAAAAGTTACACATAAGGCAATGCACGACATAAGTTTTGCGGTCGAATCATTTAGATTCAATGTAGCAGTCGCTCGAATAATGGAGTTGGTTAATGCAACAAGAAAATCAATTGATTCTGGTGCAGGTGGCTCAGATCCGGCGGTACGTGAGGCGGTCGAAGCAGTAGCTATTTCTCTTTCATTGATTGCACCTTACACAGCAGAAGAAATGTGGGAGCGGCTCGGCCACAAACCATCGGTTGCTCTTGCGGGATGGCCAAAAGTTGACGATTCATTGCTAGAAGAAGATGCAGTCACGGCAATTTTCCAAATAAATGGAAAAATAAAAACTCGTTTGGAAGTTTCACCTAATATCTCGGATAAAGAATTAGAGGCTTTAGCCTTTAGCGATGCAGCCGTCTCGGCTGAGCTTGCTGGTGCTCAACCCAAAAAAATTATTACCAAAGCACCAAAGTTTGTGAATATCGTCCTTTAAGTTCACAGAAGTAGTTCCGCATAACAATTTTTATTGCCCAACTGGTCATATTTGGGAATGGAAAAAATCAAAGATAGCCTGCAAAATTTCTCACCAGAGCAACGTCGAGCTCTGCTCTTGCCAGCACTTGCTGGAATTGGTTTTGCCTTATTTCTTCTCTTTGCATCCCGAGGTGAAGCAGTTGAGGCGCCGCCAGTAAAAATAGTAGAAAGTTCTGTTAAGAAAACATTATTTATTCACGTTGCCGGTGAGGTTAAACGTCCCGGTGTTTATCCAGTTGTACAAGGTTCTCGGGTTGTTGATGCAATCAAAGCGGCCGGAGGAGCCAAGGCTGGCATTGACCTTTCACAAGTTAATCTCGCACGCGTTCTAGTTGATGGTGAACAAATCTATTTGAATAAAGAGAACCCAGCCAAATCAAGTTCCGTCAGATCAAAAGCAAAGACTTACAGCGGAATAGTTCACATAAATCGAGCAACAATTACCGAATTTGATTCACTTGACGGAATTGGACCAGTACTTGCAAAACGAATTGTTAAGTACCGAGACTCCAATGGACCATTTGTTGATATTGCTGACTTGCAAAAAGTTGACGGAATTGGCGCAAAAACCTTTGAGAAATTTAAGGAGCGATTATCCCTCTAGTACTTGTTGCTATTGGGATATGGATTGGGATTGGAGTTGCGGCTAAGAGCATTCTATTTCTGCTGCCTTCTTTAATCCTTTTCCTCTGGCCAAACTCGATCAAAAAGGCGTTAATGCCATTTTTTGGCGCATTGATAGTTGGTTCATTGATTTTTCTTATTCACAACTTCTCAGTAGTAAAAAATCCAATTACTAACTTTATTGGGCAAGAAGTTCACGTTCGCGGTAAAGCAAGTAGTGATTCTGTAACAATCGCGGAAAAAGTTGTTGGTTCTCGCAAACTACCAAGTCGAGGCACTTTTCTGATGCGAGCAGAGGAAATCAGGTATGGAGATTCATCTTTAAGTACGCGTGCACCAATTAGAGTTTTTAGTAAATCTAAGGAGCCAATCTATCCCGGACAAGAAATAAGTGTTACGGGTGCCTTATTTCAAAGTAAGGAGCGCGGAATCTCGGCAAACTTGAATGCCCATGACGAAACTTTAGATTTCGGCAACGCACCTTTAATACTCAAGACTCTTGAAAATGTTCGAGTGAGTTTACGTAATCAAGCTGCTGCTATCGGAGGAGAGTCAGCTTCGTTACTGCCCGGCATAATTATTGGAGATACATCGCTACAGAGTCGGCAGTTCACAGATCAGATGAGATCAGCTGGGCTCTCACATCTGACTGCAGTGAGCGGCGCCAATTTTGCCATTGTCGGAACTTTCGTATTCCTACTTCTGGGTTTCATCATTCCTGACAAAAAAGTTCGTATCCCAGTCACCTTGATATCGCTAATTTTCTTTATTCTCTTAGTTCGCCCCAGTCCATCTGTTTTGCGGGCTGCTGTCATGACTGGAATTTATTTTTTATCCAGATATTCAGGGCGAAAAAATGATGCCAAGCAATCGCTGGCTGTTGCGATTGCGGTACTACTTCTCATCAATCCGTTTCAAGCTTTTGAAGCCGGATTCATTTTAAGCGTACTAGCAACGGCTGGTTTAATTTATCTTGCAGGACCTATCGCTGAAAGAATCCGTGCGCCAAAGATTGTCCGCGAATTAGTTTCAATTCCGGTTGCTGCCACTCTGGCATGTTCGCCATATCTAGCGATGCTCACGGGTTCAATCAATCTTGGGATTATTGTCTTGAATATTGCAGTAGCACCAATAGTTCCAGTGTTAACAATTCTTACATTTCTTGCTACCTTGACTGTTTTACCGTTACCCGCAATCTCGCTCCTTATGCTCAACTTGGCTAATTTGGGAGGTAAATGGATAGTTCTAATTTCATCGTTCCATAATAAGTTTCCCACTTTTGGAGTCGGGCCAATCTACTTAATTGCGCTACTTGGATTGATAGTAATAGTTACAAGAAATAGTTCGATAAATCAAAAAGTACAGCGACCATTAATTATCTTTCTTGCCTTATTCATAATCAGTGGGAGTATGCAAGGGGCTCTTTTCCCAGGAAAAAATTGGTTAGTAGGACAATGTGATGTAGGACAGGGCGATGCTTTACTAATCCATGTCGCTAGAGATTCTGCAATACTTTTTGATGCTGGACCAGATCCAAAACTCTTGAAGAAGTGCCTAAATCAATTTGGCATTAAAGAATTACCTTTAGTTGTAATTTCACATGAGCATGCAGATCATTACGAAGGAATTGTAGGCATTGAAAGCGTAGGAGAGATTTGGACAAATCATAAATTTTCAAATGAATTCAAGTTCTCAAGCAATGAAGTAAAAGCAGGCATGTCTGCAAAAGTCGGTAATGTGCAACTTGAAGTTATCTGGCCAAAGAGCGGCAGTGAAGAATTTGAGTCACTCTTGGGCGACGGTTCTCTAGAGAACAATAGAAGTCTGGTCATTTTGGCCACAATTGAAGAAGTTCAAATATTGATTACAGGTGATATCGAACCGGCGGCCCAATTAGAAGTTGCTAGGGAGATTGCAGATATTGATCTTGAGATAATAAAAGTTCCACATCACGGTTCCAAGTATCAAATTGATGAGCTATTTGAAAGTGCAGAACTCTTTTTGGTAAGCGTTGGTAAAAATAGTTATGGGCATCCGAACCCAAACCTTATGCGTCGATTAGAAATGCTAGGCACCGTTCACCGGACCGATAAATCTGGTCCCGTCGCGATTGCTCTCAATGAGCGGGGAAGCCACCCAGTATTCTCGCTTCGTAGATTGAGAAAGGATTGGTGGCGATTCTCGTGGCAGTAAAGCTTTCACACCTCTTGCTGATTCATGGTGCAGAGGATGCCTTGGCCGATCGAGCGTTGCAGCAGGCTCTAGCAGAGCGAAAAGACTTTGAGCGAACCAATTTGGATGGTGTCGAAATTGAGTTAGGAAGATTCGCCGAAGCGGTAGCACCATCTTTATTTTCCGAGCTTCGGATAGTCATATTAAGGAATCTACAAGATGTTAGTTCTGAGGTAGGCGAAGAGATACTTACTGAATTAAGTAATTTAACTCTCGATGAATCTTCAACAATGCACTTGGTATTTCTCCATAAAGGAGGAGTTAAAGGTAAAGGCCTTGTAGAGAAGATAAAGAAATTGGGCGCTCAATACATAGTATGTGAGCCACTAAAAAAAGAGAGTGAGAAAAGCGAATTTGTAAAAGGAGAGTTCGCACGAAATGGCAGAAAGATTTCCGCTAATGCAATCTCCGCCTTGGTAGATGCTACTGGTAACGATACGAGGGAACTCGCCGCCGTCTGCAGTCAAATTGCCTTTGATACTGATGTAAACAAAGAAGTTATCGATGAGGAAGATATCGCGAATTATTATCAAGGTCGGGTAGTCGCAACTGGTTTTGACGTTGCCGATGCCGTCATATCAGGAAATCCAACGGCATCATTAATTGCATTTAGAAATGCCATTGATACCGGCACTGATCCGGTCATGATCATCTCCGCGATAGCAAGTTCGGTTCGAGCCCTGGCGAAGGTTTCAGATGCACCAAGAAATTCAAAATCTTTTGAGCTAGCAGGAAAACTTGGAATGGCGCCATGGCAGATTGATAAAGCGCGAAGGCAGTTAAATAAATGGCGTCCGGGAATGATTTCCTTTGCAATCAATGAGATCGCAATCGCTGACGCTGGGGTAAAGGGAGCAGCGGCCGATCCGATTTTTGCCCTCGAAAAATCCATTCTGGCAATTGCTCAACGAGTTCAAGCAGGCGATAACAACTCAGTTTGAGGTAATAGAGCGTGGACTGATACCCTGCGCGCTCTTGGAAATGGATTAAAGGAAGGCACCGTGGCAAATATCAAGTCTCAGATCAAGCGGATCAAGACAAATGAGAAGGCAAGACTTCGTAACAAGTCAGTCCGTTCTGCATTTAAGACTGCGATTCGTAGATTCCGCGATGCACTTACATCTGGCGACAGCAAGGCGATTGCAACCGAACTTCAGACCGCTTCCCGTGAACTTGATATTGCAGTTTCAAAAGGCGTAATCCATTCAAATCAAGCTGCGAATAAAAAGTCCGCAATGGCTAAAGCAGCACATAAGGCCGGTCAAAAAGCCGGCGCTCGCTAACCGAACTTCTTAATACAACGGTGCCTGCTATACCGCTAGCCAAAGCACCACAACCGGCAAAGACCAATCCTGAGCAGATTCGCAATTTCTGCATCATTGCCCATATTGATCACGGCAAATCAACTTTAGCTGACCGAATGCTAGGAATTACTGGCGTCGTTGAAGCACGAAATATGCGTGAACAATATTTAGATCGTATGGATATTGAACGCGAACGCGGAATCACAATTAAGAGTCAAGCAGTTCGACTTCCTTGGCAGTCTGGAATCGACGGCAAAGATTACATACTTAATATGATCGATACTCCAGGTCACGTTGATTTCACTTATGAAGTTTCTAGATCACTTGCTGCATGTGAAGGAGCAATCCTTCTCGTAGATTGCGCGCAAGGAATTGAAGCGCAAACTTTAGCTAATTTATATCTGGCAATGGAAAATGATTTAACAATTATTCCAGTGCTTAATAAGATCGATCTTCCAGCGGCTCAACCTGAGAAATTTGCTATTGAACTTTCTAAATTAGTTGGTTGCCAACCTTCTGATTGCTTAAGAGTTTCAGGAAAAACCGGAGCTGGCGTAGAAGAGTTGTTGGATCAAATAGTTGCTCAAATACCTGCGCCAAAAGGCTCGCCGGATGCGCCAGCACGAGCGCTAATTTTCGACTCCGTTTATGACACATATCGCGGAGTTGTTACTTATGTGCGCGTCTTTGATGGAAAGCTTTCACCTCGAGAACAGATACAAATGGTCTCAACTGGCGTAAAGCATGAATTACTAGATATAGGCGTTATCTCACCCGAGCCAGTTTCTAGTTCTGGACTTGGAGTCGGCGAAGTTGGATATTTGATTACTGGCGTAAAGGATGTTCGTTTATCCAGGGTCGGAGATACTGTTACTTCTTATCACAACCCAACTAAGGAAGCGCTAACCGGTTACAAAGACCCAAAACCGATGGTCTTTTCTGGCCTATATCCAATTGACGGTGACGATTATCCAATGCTGCGCGATGCGCTAGATAAATTACAACTAAATGATGCAGCCCTTGTTTACGAACCAGAAACCTCGGCAGCGCTCGGTTTTGGTTTTCGATGCGGATTTCTCGGCTTGCTACATATGGAAATTGTCAGGGAACGTTTAGAGCGAGAGTTCAATCTTTCACTTATCTCAACTGCTCCAAACGTCGTTTATCGAGTCTTTTTAGAGGATGGGAAAGAAAAGATTGTCACAAATCCCAGCGAATACCCAGATGGCAAAGTGGATAAAGTTCTTGAGCCTATTGTTAAAGCAACAATTTTGGCGCCATCGGAATTTATTGGAACCATCATGGAACTTTGCCAATCGCGACGAGGCGTTTTAGGTGGAATGGATTATCTCTCTGAAGATCGTGTAGAAATTAGATACACGTTACCGCTGGCGGAAATTGTTTTTGATTTCTTTGACCAACTTAAGTCTCGAACCAAAGGTTACGCATCTCTAGATTATGAACCAGTCGGCGAAGCAGAAGGCGATTTAGTAAAGGTAGATATTTTGTTGCAAGGCGATACAGTTGATGCATTTAGTTCAATTGTTCATCGCGAAAAGGCTTATCCCTATGGAGTTATGATGACTTCAAAACTTCGAGAACTTATTCCAAGGCAACAGTTTGAAGTGCCAATTCAGGCAGCTATCGGAGCAAAAATAATTGCTCGCGAAAATATTCGTGCAATTAGAAAAGATGTACTTGCAAAATGTTATGGCGGTGACATTACGAGAAAGCGCAAACTCCTTGAAAAGCAAAAAGAAGGTAAAAAGCGTATGAAAATGGTAGGCCGGGTAGAAGTACCGCAGGAAGCCTTTATTGCCGCACTCTCCACAAATTCGGATGGCGAAGGTGGAAAAGTTAAAAAATAACGAGAGTAATCAACTCTCGTTTTATATCCATATTCCTTACTGTTCAAAACGTTGCGGTTATTGCGACTTCAACACTTACACGCCAAGCGAATTATCTACCGGTGCAACTCTTGCTCAAGTCTCTGAAATAGCAACAAAGTACATCGATGCTGCACTTTTAGAGATTGATTTAGCGGCAAAGACAGCCGATAAGAGGGAAGTGCCAACAATATTTTTTGGCGGAGGCACCCCATCGCTATTGCCCGCCCGTGAGATATCTCGAGTAATCGAAAGAATTAAATCGTCATTTGATTTAAGAACTGATGCTGAAATAACTTTGGAAGCAAACCCCGATTCTCTGAGTAGAGAATTCCTGGAGGGGATAAAGCAGGCAGGAGTTAGCCGAATTTCCCTTGGCATGCAGTCTGCAGTTCCAAAGGTCCTAGAAACACTGGATCGAACTCATAATCCAGATAATGTCCTAAGAAGTGCGCAATTAATAAAAGAAGTTGGATTTGAACATCTAAGCGTAGATTTAATCTACGGTACGCCAGGAGAATCAATAAGTGATTGGGAACAATCATATAAATCGGCACTTGATTTACCGATTGATCACGTTAGTGCGTACGCACTTATTGTGGAGCAAGGAACTAAATTGGCTGCGCAGATTAAACGCGGCGAAAAGCAACTTCCACCTGATGATGAAACTGCGGAAAAATATTTACTTTTTGATAGTTTCGCTAATCGGCAAGGATTTGCATGGTACGAACTAAGCAACTGGGCTAAGCCGCGAGGTGAATGTAGACATAACATTGCATATTGGAATGGCTCTAACTGGTGGGGAATAGGTCCGGGAGCACATTCATTTCTCAAAAATCGTCGTTGGTGGAACGTAAAACATCCAGTCAAGTACCAGCAATTAATTATGGATAATAAATCTCCAGAACAATCTAGTGAAGAATTAACGGAAGAGAATCGCCGCGATGAGAACATAATGTTGCAGATTAGAATGCGAAGCGGAATTCCAATAAGCGATTTGAACGTTAATCAAATCGAAGTTGCCAAGAGCTACTTCGCCACCGAGCATCTCGATGAAGATGGGTGGACCGAAAATCGCCTTGTTCTCTCGCCTAAAGGTCGGCTAATAGCAGATCGAATAGTGCGAGAATTGTTAGTGTAGTAACTTCGCTTCCTATGGAAACTGCCAATACTGTTATTACATTATTTCTTGCCGTCGTCTTTCTAATTTCGGGACTCTCAAAAGCCAGCGGTAGTGCTGCTGGACTTTCGGGCACAAGAGAGGTCAATGTTTCTGACGGTTTTGCTAGGTTAACTGGAATGCTCGAAACATTGGCATCGATATCACTTTTGGTTGGCTTCGCTTTAGATAATCGCGATCTACAAATTTATGGCTTTGTCGCAATTTGGTTGATTATGGCCGGTGCAATTTTTTTCCATTTCCGAGCCAGCAAGGCAAAGACAGCATTTCCTGCCATGTTGCTACTTCTTATTACTACGGTTGGACTTGCCACAATCTAACACTGTGATTATTTGGAGTTTGAGGAGTTCATGGAATCAAGACAATTAGAGATTCTTCGGGCAATTGTTGAAGAATATGTTGCAACCCAAGAGCCGGTAGGTTCTCGTGCGATATCTGAAAAACATAGCCTGGGAATTTCGCCAGCAACTATTAGAAATGAAATGGTCCTCCTTGAGGAGGCTGGCTTAATAACGCAACCTCACACTAGTGCTGGCCGAATTCCGACTGATAAAGGTTACCGTCTTTTCGTAGATAAGTTAGCAAAAGTCAAACCACTTTCTTCGCCAGAACGTCGAGCAATAGAAACTTTTTTGGAAGGCGCACACGATCTTGACGATGTCGTAATGCGCACTGTTCGCTTACTTGCGCAAGTTACAAAGCAAGTTGCAGTAGTTCAGTATCCATCAATTAGTAAGTCAAGAGTAAGACATATTGAAATTCTGGCTTTAACTCAAACTCGTTTAATGTTGGTTCTTATTACAAATACTGGAAGAGTTGAGCAACGAGTTCTAGAAGTACCTTCACCCCTAGCAGAAGCTGCGCTTTCAGAGTTGAAATCCAAGTTAAATTCATTGGTGCAGGGCAAGCAGATGGCAGATGTGGCAAGCTCGTTAGATTCAATAATGGGTACATTTTCAAGCAGTGAAAGAACATCAGTGGCACTTTTAATCTCAAACTTGATCGAAATGTCTATCGAAAAACCTGAAGAGAAGGTTGTACTTGCTGGAACTGCAAATTTAGCGCGTTCAGACGTTGGTGGTGAAATTCATGGCGTTCTAGAAGCGCTAGAAGAGCAAGTCGTGCTTTTAAAATTGCTTAGTGATGCCGGTGAGTCGATGCGCATAAAAATCGGAGCCGAGCAATCAGAGAAGAATTTGAAATCAACTAGCTTAGTTAGCATCGGTTATGGCGGTAATGGAAGTGAAGGGCTTGGCGCTTTAGGTGTTATTGGACCAACAAGAATGGATTACTCGACTTCAATGTCAGCTGTTCAGGCAGTTGCAAGGTATGTGGGACGTTTTCTGACAGAGGGTAAATAATGGCTGACCATTACCAAACACTAGGAGTAGATCGGAGCGCATCACAAGATGAAATCAAGCGCGCTTATCGCAAACTAGCAAGAGAAATGCATCCTGATGTAAATCCCGATCCTAAAGTTCAAGATAGATTTAAAGAGGTAACTGCTGCTTATGAAGTACTAAGCGATCCTGAATAGAGAAGTTCATATGATCGC
>CAYRXG010000002.1:0-40017 GCA_964428285.1 uncultured Clavibacter sp. | reverse complement strand
GGTTATGCGCAGTTCAAGAAAGTACCAGCTCCTAAGTTGGCAGTTATTGTCACTGGCCTGATGATCATCATCGGAGGCCTATACATTGCATTTGGCGTCTATGCAGATCTTGGCGCACTACTACTTGCGGTATTCCTAGTGCTAACTGCATTTATGATGCATAACTTCTGGACAATTACCGATGCACAGGCAAAGCAGAGCGAAACAATTAATTTCTTCAAGAATCTCTCGCTTGCTGGTGCAGCTCTAATCATCTTCGTAATGGTTGGAAGTGGCGTAGATTTTGGGCCAAGCATCACCGAAGGTTTCTTTAACCTTTAAGAAAAGTTCACTTAAAAGCCCTTGGGAAACCAAGGGCTTTTATTTTTTGCTCTATCTTTAATTCGTGGAAATAATCACCGCAATACTCTGCGGAATTGCAATTGGATCAGTATTAGGTTTTGTCGGCGCCGGTGGATCAATGGTGGCTGTGCCAATGTTGATCTACATCTTTGAATTTACACCGATTCAAGCAACAACGGCTTCCCTGGTTATAGTCTTCTCGGGTGCGCTATCAGGCGTGATTGCAAAATTTAAAGAAAAAGAAGTCCTCGTACGAGACGGTCTAGTAATTTGGAGCTTAGGACTACTTACAAACTTTGGTGGCGCATACCTACTACCGAAATTAAGCAAAGAGTTAGTGCTAACTGGTTTTGCAATCGTGTTAATTATTGCTGGAATTTCGATGCTAGTTCCACAACCAAAGGCCAGCTCCGAACGAAGAATGTCGGCCCCAGCCCTAATTTTTCTTTCACTCTTAATTGGTGCGATCACTGGACTATTTGGAATAGGTGGCGGTTTTATTGCGATTCCGATTCTTATTCTTTTTTACAATGTGCCTCCTGCCAAAGCTGCAGGTACATCATTATTCATAATCACAATAAATACCGTAACGGGATTTGTCGCACATTTTCGCCATTGGACTCAGGTTGAGTGGACTTACCCAATCTTGATAGCCCTCTTTGCAATTATTACATCGCAAATAGCGGTTCGAGTAAGTACCGGCCTAAGCCAGTACACATTAAAGCGCGCTTTTGCCTTTACCGTATTTGCAATTGCCAGCTTCACGTTATTGGAGACTTGGCGTTGAAGTAAATCATTTAGAGAAACATTAGAATTACACTCATGGAAGGCGTTCTAGAGAAGGCAGCGGTAAAGCGTGCTTGGGAAGCCATGCAAAAATTCAATCTAAAAGGTGAAATAAGAGTTTTGGCAGAAAGTGCCCGAACTGCACAAGATGCTGCAACGGCACTTGGAATTCAGGTAGGACAAATCGCTTCTTCTTTAGTTTTTAAATTTCCCGATAATGAGCCGTTATTGGTCATAACTTCCGGTAGACATCGAGTTAATCTTGATTTGGTCTCAACGCTACTTTCAGTGACAAAATTTGATAGAGCTGATGCCGATTACGTTAAGGAAAAATCAGGCTACTCTGTCGGTGGAGTTGCACCTCTTGGTTGGTTAAATCCGCCAAAAAAAACTTTAATTGATTTAGCTCTATCTGAATATGAAGTTGTATGGGCAGCTGCGGGACATCCTCATACAGTATTTCCCACAAGTTTTTCCGAGTTGGTGCAAGTAAGTGGCGGCGAACCTGCAGTCGTGGGTGATTGATGCAACGTTTAAATCATCAAGTTGTAGGTAATGGCCCAGCTTTACTTTTAGTTCATGGCATGGGCTCAGCAAGCACCGCCTGGAAGATAATTACTCCGGAATTGGCTAAGAAATTTACAGTTGTAACTATTGATCTACCTGGACATGGCGAGACTCCATATCTTGTTAACCAGCCAATGGATCCACATAGTCTTGCTTTAGCAGTATTAAATGAAATGACAGAACTCGGCTTTACCGAATTCGATCTCTGCGGAAATTCATTGGGCGGTTGGATTTCACTTGAGATGGCCTGTATTTCTCCGACACGTATTAACTCTGTTACCGCGCTAGCTCCAGCAGGTTTATGGCTTAATCCATACAACGTCAGATATCCAGCAACTGCCCTTGCCAGGTTTTTAGCTAGATATACCGCAAAACTGGCACCGACAGCTCTTCACTTTGAATGGGCTCGCGCTTTGGGTTTTTGGGATGTGAGTCCTCGCTGGCGCGATTTCTCATATGACCTCTGTCTTGATGCGACTCTAGCAATGGCAAAAGCAGAAGGTTATTACCCGGCCTGGGATGGAATGTTGATGAAAAGGTTCGATGGGAAAATCCCCCAAGAAATTCCCGTAACAATAATTTTTGGAGACACTGATAGAACGCTCCCTGAAACTACTTGTCAGGAACGTTCCATTGCGCCCGCTCATGCCAAATGGATTATTTTTCCGGATACTGGACATGCACCGATGTGGGACTCGCCTGCTGATGTGATTTCTGCAATCTTTGAGACATCTGGCATTAAGAAATGATTACAAAAATCTATTTTTGGAAAGTTCCGAATAGCAGAATATTTTGGGCGGTACTTCAAATGTGGCTCTCTCGATCTGCCCTAAAGCGCAACAAGAACATTAAGTTTTGGAAGTTGCTCGGGACGGGTAAAGGTGAAACTTTTACGCCAAAAGATGCAGATCCAAGTCGATGGGGATTGTTAGTATCGATTCGAGAAAATAGTCTTTTAGAATTTGAAAACTCTAAGCTAATTGCGCGTTGGAACAAAGTGGCTAGTTCTTCTTACAGCGCTGAACTAAAATGCATTTCTGTTCACGGAAGCTGGTCAGGTAAACGTCCATTTCAACCAGAACTAGACCCAAGAGACTGGAGCGGAAAGATAGCTGCAATTACTCGAGCAAGAATTAGATTTTTTAAAAATTCAATATTTTGGCGATCTGTTCCGCCGGTGACATTAAGTTTAAAAAACTCGCCAGGACTCTTGAATGCAATTGGCATTGGTGAAGCACCGTTGGGATTACAGGGCACTTTTTCGCTTTGGAAGGATCCACTCTCTGTGAGCACTTTTGCTTATCGCGGTGAAGCTCATAAAGAGGCAATCAAGGCCACAGAGCGCGAGAGGTGGTACGCCGAAGAGCTATTTTCACGCTTTGCTGTTATTAAAGAAAAGGGCTATTTGTAAGGCAGAATTAGCACATGTCAATTCGCAACTTTCGACCTAAGAGAGATCTGCGTAGAAGAATTACCCCTTTCCAAAGTTCAATTTCAATTGCTGTCTTAACGATTGCAATTGGCCTTCAGATTTCATATCCACTATTAACTGGCGAGCCACTTAGGTTAGTAACTATTGCTTTTGTGTATTGGGCTGCAGGAGCCATGCTGCTCCACGCTCTTTTTGCGTACCGCGCTGCCTTTGCCTTTAGATTTCTATTTATAACTTTTACTTATTCCTTGATTGTCGAGCAGATTGGTGTCAGAACAACTTGGCCATTTGGCGAATATAAATATTCAGGAACTCTTGGTTATCAAATATTCGGAGTACCGCTTGTAGTTCCATTTGCATGGGTGATGATGTCGTATCCCATTCTGATTGCCGCTCGTCGCGTTGCTGCAAACTGGGTATTTCTAGTCGGTGGATTTGGTTTAATGGCTTGGGATTTATTTCTTGATCCATTGATGGTCTCAGCGCAGAGATGGACCTGGGTAATTACCGGCAGAACGGTTCCATTTCAACCAGAAATTCCGCTTTCAAATACGTTTGGTTGGTTCTTAACGGGTATCGGTTTAATGGCACTTTTAGATAAAGCGTTACCAAAAGAGCGGCGCTCGATGGGTATCAGTCGAGCTATCCCAGAAATTTTTCTCTTCTGGAGTTGGATCAGCGGAATTATCGGAAACCTATTCTTCTTTAATCGCCCCGGAGTAGCTTTTTTGGGCGGGACAGTTCTTGGAATCATTGTTATTTGGTATTTCCTTGCAGTTAAATTCGGTAGAAGTGATTAAGTGCTTTTCCTAAATATTATCTCTGGGGTACTCGTTTCCGGGATTTTCCTTATCAGTATCATAAATTTCTTTTCAATTAGAAGGTTATCTGTAAAGAATTCGATCATAAATAGTAAAGTTTCGATTCTCATTCCAATGCGAAATGAAGAACGGAATGTCGAAGGAAGCATCAATTCCTCAGCTTTGCAGATTGGATTAAATGATTTTGAAATCCTTGTTCTAGATGATCAATCAACTGATCGTACTTTTCAATTAGCAGATTCACTAGCAAAGTCAGTTAAGACTAATACAATTAAAGTCTTTAGCGGGGGAAAATTACCTGAAGGATGGCTTGGCAAAAACTTCGCTTTACATTCTCTCTCAAAGCAAGCAACTGGAGATTATTTGGTATTCCTGGATGCCGATGTTCGAATTAACGAATCTGCAATATCAGTTGCTATTCAAGAATTAGAAGAGCAAAAATGGAGTTATATTTCACCATATCCGAAACAAATTGGAATAGGTTTCTTGGCAAATTTGGTTCAGCCTTTGCTGCAGTGGAGCTGGTTTTCCACGCTAGTGCTGCGCCGTGCAGAAAAAAGTCTTCGGCCTTCTACCGCAGTAGCCAACGGGCAATTCTTTATTGTAAAAGCAGTCGACTATCGAATTTGTGGCGGCCATGAAGCGATTAAAGATCAAGTCTTAGATGACCTAGAACTAGCTAGATTAATGCGCAAATCAAAATTCAAAGGTTCAGTAGTTGATGGATCTAAAGTCGCTCAATGCCAAATGTATACAAATAGTTCCGAACTAATTGCCGGATACGAAAAGTCACAATGGCGCGCATTCGGAAACACTCTTGGAGCCATTATCGTTTCAGCACTTTTATTTATCTCCTCAATCTATCCAATCTTGATACTGCCATTTCATTTTGAGATTGGTTTAATCTTTTATTTGTTGATTTTCTTCTCGCGCATGTTATGTGCAGTTAGAACGGATTCAATTAAATGGACTGCACCTTTACACCCCGTTGCCATTGCTCTTTGGATTTATCTAATATTTAGATCGATTTACCGTAAGAATTCAAAATCTCTATATTGGCGCGGTAGACAAATATGAATCATCATCGCAAAACAAATAATCCAAAGCGGATAGTTATTGTGGGAGCCGGCATGGCTGGCCTTGCGGCCGCCGCTCGACTAGCGAAAGCTGGTCATCAAGTTACTATTTTTGAGGCTAATCAAATTGGCGGGAAGTGTCACACTGAACGAATAGAGGGTTTTGCATTCGATACCGGTCCATCTTTACTAACTTTACCTGCTGTATACCGAGATCTTTTCTTGAAAACAGGTAAAAGGTTAGAGCATATTCTTGAATTGAAACCGGTTGATCCTGCCTTTACTTACATTTTTGCTGATGGGAAGAAATTAACCTTTCCCAATCTTTCTCATAACAAGACTCTTGGTGAAATCGAATCTGTTCTTGGAAAGAACGCATCTCTCGCTTGGCATAAATTGCTAGAAAGTGCTCAGGCAATGTGGGAAGCTTCTCGGGAAACTTTTGTGGAAGGTGAATTACGAAGCCCGCTCCAACTGTTAAAACGAAAATCCTTATTTAAAGATCTATTGACAATATCCCCTTGGAATTCTATGCGTACCTATGTGACCAAACGTCAGGCTGGTCCATATCTAACAAAAATTATGGATCGATACGCTACATATACGGGCTCAGATCCACGAAAAGTCCCTGCAGTTTTACTTACGATTGCATTTGTCGAGGAGGCATTTGGAGCTTGGCACATCCCAGGCGGTTTGGGCAATCTGGCCGATAAATTGGCCCAGCGCGTTCGCGAGCTTGGTGGCAAAATCATTATCAACACTCCTGTCGCAGAAATCATTACTACAAACGGAGCGGCTGTAGGAGTGAGATTAGTAAATGATGAAGTTGTCGATGCAGATATTGTAATTTCAAATGTCGATGCAGAAATACTATATAAAAAGCTCTTAACAAAGAGTAGAAAGACGCGCGGACCTCGTAAAAGACTCTCTAGAGCAACTCCTTCATTCTCCGGATTTACTTTAATGTTGGGATTAAGTGGACGTTCAAATTTAAGTCATCACACCGTTTTTTTCCCAGATGATTATGACGCAGAATTTGATGCAATTTTCCGGGAGAAGAAGCCACCGCAAGATCCAGCTATTTATATTTGCAATCCAGATGATGCGGAAATGCGTCCTTCGATTGATTCGGAAGCTTGGACAATTCTAGTCAATGCACCATTGCATCAGCCCAACTCTGGTTTTGATTGGAATAAACCAAATGTCAAAGAAGAATATGCAGAATTGATAATAAGGAAATTAGAAGACCGAGGATTGAAAATCAGAGATCGAATTAAAGTAATGAAGATAAAGACTCCAGCAGATTTAGAACTTGAAGTAAACGCACCAGGTGGTTCAATCTATGGAAGTTCTAGCAATGGCGCCCGTTCAGCTTTCTTTAGAGCAAGAAATCGTTCGCCCATAAAGAATCTTTATTGCCTTGGAGGTTCGGCGCATCCAGGAGGCGGATTGCCCTTAGTGGGAATTAGTGCGGAGATTGTCGTAACCGCGATCGGAGAACAAGAAAGAGATAAATAAAGCTCATGATTTGCATTACTGACCAGAGAGCTGCAAAAAAGAGAGCAAGATCTAATTGAAATAATCGGGCAACCAGTGGGATAAAAATCAATGTGGCTCGAACGGGACGTTCGGCGATAGTAACTACCAAAACTTCATTAATTCCTAACCCTCCGGAACGTGCACGTAAATACTCTTGTCCATATGCAAATACTGCGGCAGCCACGACAATTAAAGCCGGCCCACCGATTTGAATAAAAGCTAGCGCCCAAAAGAATTCAGTTACTCGATCCATTACTCCATCGAGCAGTGCACCAAATTTGGATGTGCGTTTGGTCAATATTGCGACTGAACCATCTATTCCATCCAGAAGTAAAGATAAAACAAGGAAGAAAATAGACCAATGAGAATCTATTTCTAGGTAGAAAAACAAACCAACTATTGGCGACGTGATAGATAGTAGATTTGGAGAAATTCTTAACTTTACAAGTGGCCAACAAACAAAATAACTAATGGTCAACCAAGCCTGTATTACGCCTTTTACTTCTGCGCCGCCATGAAGTTGACTCCAATTGTTGAAGAATTCGTTTCTCTTCATCTCAGTCCGATCGATTTTGCTACTTCTACGGTTGAGTAGGCATTGTTCATCGTATAGAAATGAATTCCGGGCGCGCCCGCCTTTAGCAAATTACTACAAAGTTCAATTGCAATTTCTATACCAGCAACTCTAACCGCATCTCCGTCCAGCCCTGAAATTCTCCTAATTATAAAGTCAGGAATCTCTGCCCCGGTAAGAAGCGACATTCTCTCTAATTGCTTTGCATTAGTAATTGGAAGCACTCCTGGAATGACTTCTAGCTTTGACCCGCGGGCCTTCAATCTCTCTACGAGTTGAACATACTTTTCTGCATTGAAGAAAAATTGCGTAGTTGCATAAGTAGCACCGCGCCGCTCTTTTTCAATTAATACTTCAATATCTTTCTCATAATCCATCGTTGCCGGATGGCTATCTGGAAAAGCTGCGACGCCAACTTCAAATCCCATAGAGACAGCTAATGAAACTAATTGATCGGCATGATCAAATCCTCCAGGCGTAGATACCCATTGAGATTTCGGACCACCTTCTGGGTCTCCCCTGAGAGCGAGTATTGAATCAATTCCATCTGCACTGTACTTATTTAAAGTATTTATCAATTCGGACTCTGTAGCTCCAACGCACGTTAAATGTGCAACAGTTGCGATTCCAGTTTGTTTTGTGATCGCTCCTGTAACTCGAATCGTTCGCTCTCTGGTGCTTCCTCCGGCGCCATATGTGACCGAGACATAATCAGGGGAAAGTTGTGAAATTGAATCAAGAGCCTGCCAAAGTCTTTCTTCTCCACCGCTGTCTTTCGGCGGGAAGAATTCAACAGAGAAACTCGGACTGCTCGACATAAGAGGTGAGGGTACCGTTGCGCCGTGGAAAACCAACGTATCCTCCAGATTCAAGCGGATGTAAACAGCGCGCTGGAGAGATTCCTTTCTAGGCAAGTCTCCGGATTAATTGAAATTGATGAACATTTAAAACCCGTTGCTAATTCTCTTTCAGAATTTGTTCGCGACGGCGGAAAGCGGTTTCGCCCAATATTTTCTTATTTGGGATATTTGGGCGCGGGAGGACGTCCATCGGAAGTTGCACTTAATGCTTCAAGTGCATTAGAGCTGGTACATGCGTGTGCACTGATTCATGATGATTTGATGGATGGATCTGATTCACGTCGAGGTCGTCCTTCTCTGCATCGCTTATTTGAAACCCTGCACCGTAAAAGCAGCTATCACGGAAATCCCGAGAAATTCGGAGCTGCTGCTGCGATTTTAATTGGTGATCTGGCTTTGTCATGGAGCGATCAAATGATGCATCTAACCGACTCTGATCTCATTGATTCTCTAAATTTTAAAGAAGCACTTCCCTTATTCTATGAAATGCGAAGCGAATTAATGGCCGGCCAATACCTCGATGTACTTGAGGGTGTTATTGCAAAATCAAATACGAGTAGATCTAGAAAAATTGCCCGATTCAAATCTGGAAAATATTCGATTGAGCGCCCACTGCAGTTCGGTGCTGCTTTAGCTGGAGCAAAATCTGAAATACTAAAAGCCTATAGTGGTTATGGTCTACCACTTGGAGAAGCATTCCAATTAAGAGATGACATTCTCGGAGTATTCGGAAAATCCGAAGTTACTGGAAAGCCGAGCGGAGATGACATAAGAGAAGGTAAACGCACCTTACTTATTGCCTTAACACTAGAAAGTTGTGATGCCAACCAAGCGCAGTTTATTGAAAATTCTCTCGGTAATAACAAATTATCAGAGAGCGAAGTCAATCAAATTCAAAATATTATTTTGGAAACCGAAGGTTTGAATCGCTGCGAGGAAATGATTGAGAGACTCTATTCCGAATCAGTTACTGCTCTAGATAATTCAGTTATTGATGAAGAGATAAAGGAATTACTGAAATTTATGGCAACTGCAGCTACGAAAAGAGAGAAATAGAGATAAATCAAATGAAGACCATAAAAGGTAAGAGTGACAAAGTAGTAGTAGTTGGAGCAGGCTTAGCTGGCTTGAGTGCAACTTTAAGATTAATTGGCGAAGGCCGTGAAGTAACTCTTCTTGAGCGTGAATCTTTTCCAGGTGGAAGAAACGGTTTATTGAAGAAGGATGGCTATTCTTTTGATACTGGTCCAACCGTTTTGACAATGCCTTCTCTAATTGAAGATGCGTTGAATTGCGTTGGCGAAAAAATGTCAGATTGGTTGACTTTGCTACCACTCTCACCGCTCTATCGTGCTTTTTATAGCGATGGGAGCACTTTAGATGTTCATCCTAATACTAAACGGATGGAAGAAGAAATAGCTAGCGTAATTGGTGGCGATGAGGCCGCCGGCTATCGCAGATATGTGGATTTCGTAACTAAGCTTTATAAGTATGAGATGAACGATTTCATCGATAAGAATATTGATTCACCTTTTGATTTACTAACGCCAAACTTGGCAAGATTAATTGCGATTGGCGGATTTAAAAGACTGGCGCCGAAAGTAGCCCAATTTTTGAAAGATTCACGAACTCAACGAATTTACTCCTTCCAAGCTATGTATGCAGGAGTCTCCCCGCAACAAGCCTTAGCGATTTATGCAGTGATCGCATATATGGATGCGGTAAATGGCGTATTTTTCCCGAAAGGCGGAATGCACGCAGTTCCAAGAGCGCTAGCTGCAGTAGCTGAAAAACATGGAGCAAAGATTCACTACAACTCTAAAGTTGTAAAACTCGAAGAGCGAAATCGCCGAGTAGTCGCTGCGATCACCGAAGATGGTTCTCGTTACGAGTGTGATGCAATTATTCTCAATCCAGATTTACCAGTTGCATATCGAGATTTACTCAAGAAATCCCCATCGCGTATCAAACGTCTTAATTACTCTCCTTCTTGTGCTGTCTTACTTGCTGGATCAAGCAAGAAATATGAACATATTGCACATCACAACATTCACTTTGGAGACTCGTGGGATGGAGTCTTTGAGGAGCTAATTGAGAAAAAAACTTTAATGAGCGATCCAAGTCTTCTAGTGACTGTACCAACACATGACGATAAGTCACTTGCGCCCGCGGGCAAACAAAGTTACTACGTCCTCTTTCCGACTCCTAATTTATCTGCCGATATCGATTGGAAAATTGAAGCACCTAGATATCGAGATCAAATGGTTAAAACTATGGAAAGCCGTGGCTACACTGATTTTGGAAACTCAATTGAAGTTGAGAATTTAACAACTCCTCTTGAATGGGAAGCAATGGGACTTGAAATGGGAGCCCCGTTTGCGAGCGCACACACATTCTTGCAAACCGGCCCATTCCGCCCCAATAACATGGCCAAGGGTTTCGAAAACGTGGTATTCGCAGGAAGTGGAACCCAACCTGGAGTTGGTGTCCCAATGGTCTTAATATCTGGAAAACTGGCCGCCGAAAGAATTTTAGGTAATCGATGAACGAACTGGTTGCAGCCGGTATTTTAGATTCTGAACTGCAAAAGTCATATCTTGAATGTAAACGTTTAAATTCCTTACATGGGAAAACTTATTACCTGGCAACACTTCTACTTCCTAAACACAAACGACCATTCGTTCATGCTCTATATGGATTCGCCCGTTTTGCCGATGAAATCGTTGATAACTTAGATAGTCAATTAAGCATTTCTGAGCGTCGTAGCGAGCTTGAACAGTGGAGTAATCAAATTCTTCAAGATTTGAAATTAGGTCAGAGCAAAGATCATGTTGGCCGTGCGTTAGTAGATACGGTAAGACGTTTTCAAATTCCAATCAGTTATTTTGAGGCTTTTTTACATTCCATGTCTATGGATCTTGAAGTTAGAGAATATCGAAATTATGCAGAGCTCTCCGAGTACGTATATGGATCTGCAGCAGTGATTGGCCTGGAGATGGTTGAGATTCTAGGAATGAAACCAGGTGAAGAAACTCCGACTCGAATAGCTGCTGAAAAACTAGGAATTGCATTTCAGCTTGCAAACTTCATTCGAGATGTAGGCGAGGATTTAGATCGAGGGCGCGTCTATCTACCTTTGGACGAACTAGCGGCTTTTGACGTAGACCGCGCCATGCTTGAGAGGCGAATCGTCACACCACAAATTATTGAGGCATTGAAATTTCAGATTGCACGGGTGCGAAAACTACAAGTAGAAGCTGGCGCAGGAATCGTAAATTTGAGTCCAGATAGCCGCCCATGTATAGAAGCAGCTAGCGAACTTTATTGTGGGATTGTCGATGAAGTCGAAAAAATTGATTACCAGATATTTGATAAGAGAGCTAAGACTTCAACATTGCGACGATTGAGAGTTGCACTACCAGCTTGGATTCGGGCAATTAATTCCCGTTAGTCTTTCTGGATTCCTTTCCTGCCCCAGAAAATCCAAAAAATCATAGTCTGCGTAACTAGTGTGTATCCGAATAGCAAATCTTCTACTGGAGCCGAAGCCACCCGATATCCGAGAATAAATTTTTCGTTGTAAGTGAGAATTCCGCGAGATGTCAACCACCAGTTAGTGATTAATTGAAAGAAGAGAATAATTGCATAAGCCGTCCAGTAACCTTTTCGTGTTATCAATTTAGTTTTAAATACAAATAAATCTAAGCCGACAACTAAGAAGACTGAGATAATTGCAAGAGTCGTGTAACTCATTATTCATCACCAAATTTCCAATTTGGCCGACGTTTTCTAACGGCTTCAATAGTCATAAGGGTGGCTAGTGGTACAACTATAAAAAATAAGAACTCTTCTAGTGGTACACCTTTAGGGCCATAAATGCCTACCACTTGATTGGGATCAAATTTCCAATGCCCCTGAGAGACAGCGTAGTAATCCCAAATTAAGAAAACTATCGAAACAGGAAAAAGTGACAAGAGGGCACGTTTAATGCGACGAAGCACTCCTACCTTTAGGAAAATCTCTAACCAAAACGATCCGACAACTGTAAAAATTAACATTGCAGAATATGCGAATTTGGCCACGCCATATGTTAATCTTCTAATTAATCGGGAGCCAATGGCTGAGAGGACCTTCGGGTCGACCGTTTGACCAGTTCGGTAATGCGAATTGGAAAGGAGCAAGATGTCAGTAATTTTCCAAGCTTGGGGCTATGAAGTTACATTCCTGGAACTCATTGCGGTAATCACGTCCCTTGCTGCTGTTTATCTGGGAGCTCTAGGAACTCGAAAAGCTTGGCCGTGGTGGATACTCAGTAGCTTTCTTTATGGAGTCTTCTTCTTTAATGTTGATTTAATCGCAAGCTCTATTTTGCAATTAGTATTTATAGCGGCTGCTATTTGGGGTTGGCTCGGTTGGAATATCGCCGGAGTTGAACCTCGCTTTATGACTCGCCTAGAGAGAATTTTCTGGCTAATTGCGCTTCTTCTGACTTGGTTCATTGCTGCTCCTGCGCTCGCTGATATTGGAGCTGCAGCTTCGTGGCCCGATTCATTTTTACTAGTAGCAAGCACAATTGCACAAATTGTCATGGTTTTGCAACGTAATGAAACCTGGATACTTTGGTTGGTTATCGATGCATTCGGAACTTGGCATTACGCGAGACAGACTTATTATTTTACAGCGCTGCTCTATTTTATTTTTACCTTGATTGCCATTTTCGGATGGGTACGTTGGAGACAATTAAAACGTGACTAATCCTTCTCTTTCCAATCTAATTGAAGTTATTCTTGCAAGTGAATCACAGTTTTCACAGGTCAAGGTAATTGCCATTGATGGCCCAGCAGGA
This sequence comes from uncultured Clavibacter sp., assembly GCA_964428285.1. Classification (GTDB taxonomy): domain Bacteria; phylum Actinomycetota; class Actinomycetes; order Nanopelagicales; family Nanopelagicaceae; genus MAG-120802. Next base: position 27,174 of record CAYRXG010000002.1, on the reverse strand, counting down.
GCCGGCAAATCGACATTAGCTAAGCGCATTAAAGAAAAATTAATAGATTTAGTTGAAATTGAAGATATTGCAGTAGTGAATATGGATGATTTATATGATGGTTGGGAGAATGCTCTTACTAATCAGCTGACAAAAACTTTAGTCAGTCAAATACTGACCCCAGTTTCTATGGGCAAGAAATTTGGCTATCGCAAATATGATTGGCTCTCAGGTCGTTTTGGAGATTTTGCTGAGTACGATGTGCCTAAATTTCTAATACTAGAAGGCGTTGGAGCAGGCCAAAAGGCAGCAAGAAAGTACATAGATCATTTGATTTGGATCGATATTGACATTGATACTGGATTGCAAAGAGTTTTGCAGCGCGATGGCGATTATCTAGAAACTCAAATGCGGATTTGGCAGATGCGAGAAAGTTCGCATTTTTCTGCAGAAAACACTCGAGATTGTGCGACCATCCGCATTAACGGCAGCTTCTTCATCTAAAATCGCGATGTGTCAGATCTTACGGGTGAAATAATTGATGGGCGATACAAGCTCACTCGAATAGTCGCCTCCGGCGGCATGGCAACAATATATGCCGCTACAGATTTGAGATTAGATCGCAGCATTGCAGTAAAAATAATGCACCCGCATTTAGCCCAAGATGAGAAATTTGTTGAAAGATTTATCAGAGAGGCTAAGGCCGCCGCCTCGCTTTCTCATCCAAATATCGTTGCAGTTCTTGATCAAGGTTGGAATCAAGGCGGAACTCCCTGCGTCTTTATCGTTATGGAGCTAGTTGAAGGATCGACGCTGCGCGACTATTTATTTGAACAGGGCCCAGCTTCTGTTGCGCAAACATTACAAATGTTGATGCCGGTAGCTAGTGCACTTGCAGCGGCGCACAAGATAGGAATTGTTCATAGAGATATTAAGCCAGAGAACATACTTGTCTCTAAAGAAGGTCGAATAAAGATTGCTGATTTTGGCCTTGCTCGCGGTGCACTTCTTGGAACCACGCTGACCGCTGAATCCAGCGTAATACTGGGAAGCGTTTCTTATCTATCACCGGAACAAGTACAGCGCGGAATTGCAGATTCTAGAAGTGATATCTACTCACTTGGAATAGTCCTTTTTGAATTGCTTACCGGCACAAAACCTTACCAAGGGGAAGATCCGGTCCAAATCGCAATAAAACATGTTAATGATCGAGTTCCTGCGCCATCGTCAATTGTTCCTTCAATTCCTCCCGAAATTGATGAGTTGGTGCTCAGTGCAACCGACATCAATCCAGATAAACGACCTAAAGACGGTGCTGAGTTTTTTGATCGACTAAGAGCATTATCAGAAAAAATAGATCCGAGAAAGCGACAACTAAGTTTAGAGCTTGATCTACCACCGCTTCCCATAAAGCAGCCGATTCGAGAACGTGAATCAAAGAAGAAAGAGAAGTTAAATGAAAAAGAAAGTGATAATTCCATGAAGCGAGAATCGACTGCTAAGACTTCTAAGAAAAAAGTTTCCTCACGAGTTAAACGTAATCGAAGAATTGCAGCTGGAATCGTTCTCCTTGGAATCCTTGGTGCCTGGTATACATTTATTGGACCTGGGTCCAAGATTGTCGTCCCATCACTTGCTGGTCTAACTGTGAATGAAGCTAAGAAAGATTTGGCGGAGTTGGGATTGACGCTTCGAATTGGCTCTGAGGAATTTAGCGAAGATATTCCCGAGGGGCGGATAATAAAATCTGAACCTGCAGGAGGCGGAAGAATTTCAGAATTAGGTGAAGTTCTAGTATTCACTTCAAAAGGTAAAGAACGAATTTTAGTTCCTTCTATTTTAGGAATTAAAAGCGAAGATGCTCAAAAGGTAATAGAAGAAAATAATTTATTTGTCGGCGAAATCGGTGAGGAATTCTCAAATGATTATCCAAAAGGTTCTGTAATCAGATCAATACCGGCAAGCGGTGAACGAGTGAAGCGCAATTCCCAAGTCTCTCTAATTATTTCCAAAGGTGTAGAGAGTATTTCGGTACTCAATTATCTTGGGAAAAGCGGTGAACAAGCTTTAAATGAATTGGTAGAAGCCGGATTCGAGGTAGAAAGTAAATATGTCTTCAGCGAGGACCTTCCGGCAGGCGCGGTCGTCACTCAATCGCCTTCAAGTGGCGAAGCGGAAAAAGGAAGCACGATTACGCTCACCGTGTCCAAGGGAACCGAATTTGTTTTCATACCAAATGTCTTTGCTCTCAATGAAAAGAAAGCGATTGGCGCACTAGAGGATCTCGAATTGAAAGTAGACGTTAAGCGAGTGGGTACAAAAAAAGAGAAAGTTGTAACAAATATCTCGCCAAAAGTCGGAAGCAAAGTGAAACGAGGGACTAAAGTCACTATCACTGTAGGGTAAGACCGTGAAGAAACCACGAATTGGTGCACACGTTCCCACCTCAGGCGGTATGGCAAAACGTTCAATTGAATATGCGCTGACAACCAAAGCAGAAGCAATTCAAGTCTTTGCATCCAATCCGCGAGGCTGGGCAATGCCTGAACCAAATCCTGAAGCCGATGATAGATTCAAGGCGCGTGCAGCAGAACTAGATATCGAAACTTATGTTCATGCTCCATTTCTAATAAATCTTGGTTCGCCTACCGTCAGCACATATGAAAATTCATTAGCTTCAACTGCATACTCCCTACGAAGAGGGCGAGAAATTGGCGCATTAGGCGTAGTAATTCACACTGGCTCTGCCGTCGATGAAAATCACGTATCTAACGCTTGGAAACAAATCTCTAAAGGCGTAATGCCAATACTTGAAAAACTAAAAGATAACGATCCTTGGCTGCTTTTAGAGCCTACTGCTGGTCAAGGTCAATCTCTCGTTAGAAATATCGAAGATCTAAGTAAATATTTTGAAGTATTGAAATGGCATCCCAAAGTTGGCGTCTGTCTAGATACCTGTCATGTCTTTGCTGCCGGACATGATATTAAAACAAAAGGCGGGATGAAAAAAACTTTAGATCTTCTGGTTGAAGTTGCCGGTAAAGAACGCATTCAATTGATTCATGCAAATGATTCTATGGACGTTTTGGGATCATTAAAAGATCGCCATGAGAATCTAGGTGAAGGCGAAATCGGAGTAAAACCATTTGAAGAGTTGATAGCCCACCCTGCGGTTAAGAATGCGCCCCTAATCTTGGAGACTCCTGGTGAAGAACCTGAACATGGTAAAGAAATTTCGATTTTGAAGAAGTTACGAGACAAGTAAATGGCAATTGCGCTTGCGCCCTGGGCGCTGCTTGCAGTGGCGGCAATGTGGGGCATTTCTTTTGTTTGGATGAAGGATATTTTGGACCAACAAGATGTTTATAGTTTTTTGGCCTGCCGCTTTCTTCTTGCTGCGTTAGCCATGCTTATTGCAAGACCTAAAGTAGTTTTAAAAATAAATTTGCGCGTATTGGGTATTGGAGGTGTAGCCGGGGCCGCGCTTGGACTTGGTTACATTTTTCAAACTTTAGGATTAGATCGAACCACTCCGGCAATTACCGGCTTCATAACTGGACTTTATGTTGTTCTAACGCCACTAATTGGAGTTTTTTTGCTAAGAGATCGTCTAACTGCAGCTGCCTGGTTCTATATTGGATTAGCCACAGTTGGTCTTGGCGTGCTTTCTATTTCAGGATGGTCGATTGGTTTTGGAGAAATTCTTGTTTTGGTTTCTGCACTTCTATTTGCAATACACATTATTCTTTTGGGTAGATGGAGCAGTCATTTCGATACCTATACCTTGACCTTTGTGCAGCTCAGTACTTGTGCTCTGGTTTCCGGAATCCCAGCGGCAATAAATGGATTTCAAGCTCCACCAGATAATCAGACTTGGGGGGTTGTTATTTTTACCGCACTCTTTGCCACCTTCTTTGCATTCATTATTCAAACTTGGTCTCAAGCCAGAATTTCAGCAACAAAAGTTGCAGTAATCCTCACAACCGAGGTTGTCTTCGCCGCATTATTTTCGGTTGCGCTTGGCTCAGAACCGCTTACTGTCCGAATTCTGATAGGTGGTTCGATGGTTTTAATTGCGATGATTATGATTGTGCAACCACGAGTTACTCCCCAGGAGACTAAGAGTGATAGTTGATCTTCGATCAGATACTGTTACAAAGCCGTCGGCAGGCATGCGGGAAGCAATCTCTAAGGCTGAAGTTGGCGATGATGTATACAGTGACGACCCGACCGTTAATTCATTAGAAGAGCGCGTCGCCGAATTATTTGGGAAAGAAGCAGCTGTATTTACTCCGACTGGCTCATTGGCTAACCAGTTAGGCATTAGGACTCTAGTAAGGCCTGGTGAAGAATTAATCTGTGAGAGCAATTCACATATCGCCAGGGCCGAATTAGGTGCCGCCGCAGTATTTAGTGGAATAACGACTAGGACTTGGCTTGATAAGAATGGTGAACTTTCTGCTGAAAATGCAATTGAAATCTCACGTCCAGATTCAGGTCCGTACCTAGTGTCAACAAAAGCTATTGCAGTCGAAAATACGCACAATTTTGGCGGCGGTACGGTGCAAACAATTGCCGAGATTGAGAAACTTTATAGATACGCCACTTCAAATGGAATTGCGCTTCACCTAGATGGTGCCAGAATTTGGAATGCGCATGTAGCTTCAGGTATTTCATTCAAAGAATTCGGTAAATATTTTGAAACATTAAGCGTCTGCTTATCTAAGGGTCTAGGTGCCCCAATTGGTTCACTAATGATTTCCAATAAAAGTAGAGTTGATGAGGCAAGAATCTGGCGAAAGCGCTACGGAGCCGGTATGCGCCAAGTTGGAATAATTGCTTCTGCCGGTCATTACGCGCTCGATCACAACATAGATCGACTAGCCGAAGATCACATTCGCGCAAAACGTTTGGCAGAAGCTTGTGCAGCGATTGATCTTTCTTTTGTAAATCCAGAAAGAGTTGAAACAAATATTGTTGGTTTAAATCTTGAAAAATCAAAACTTTCTGCAGGTGAATTTGCCGCAGAGGCAAAATCTGAAGGCGTTTGGATCGGTGCTCTTGGACCAAAGTTTGTGCGACTTGTGACTCATATGGATTTAGATGATTATGCGATAGATAAAGCAATAGAGGTTTTGCAGAAACTACTTAAGCGCTCCCTCGTGGCGTAGCAACCATTCTTTGGCACCCAATCCGTAAGCATAATTACCGAGCGCTCCCCCACTCTTTACAATTCTGTGGCAGGGAACAACTAGCGCAATTAAGTTTCTCGCACAAGCGCTACCAGCTGCTCTAATCGCATCCGGAGATCCAGATTTCTTTGCTAAATCGGCGTAAGAAATTGTTTTTCCCGGAGAAATTTTGCGCATAGCCTTCCAGGCGGATTGCGAGAATCGCTCGCCTGGCTGTCTTACAGAGATACCGTCAAGTGCTTTTAGATCTCCATCAAAATAATCATTTAATAAATCGGAAACTATTGGAATTCGTTTTACCGTTGTAGTCCTTCGTTCTTGATCTATATTTTCAAGCTGAGCTTGGAGTTTTGCAAAACTTGAGAAACCTGATGCCAAAAGCATTTCATCATGAGCTAATAGGTAGAGAGTCCCTATCGGAGTCTTTAGAGTCGCTCGGGAAAGCACGGGGCGAGCCTACGCTTACTTGCTGTCGCGCAACATCTCCGCCAATAAAAATGCCAATTCAAGAGATTGAGTGTGGTTTAGCCGAGGATCGCACGCTGATTCGTAACGAGTTGCCAAGTCATCGTGAGAAATCTCAGATCCGCCTCCAACGCACTCCGTAACATCGTCACCAGTTAGTTCGATATGTATTCCACCGGGATGAGTTCCCAATTTATTGTGTACTTCAAAGAAGCCGCGGACTTCATCTAGAACATCATCAAAACTTCTTGTCTTGTATCCAGTTGGAGATTCATAAGTATTTCCATGCATTGGATCACATACCCAGAGCACTTTACGACCACTCTTGGTTACAGTATCGATGAGTGCCGGAAGCATATTTCTAATATTTTTTGCGCCCATACGTGTGATGAAGGTGAGCCTTCCAGGCTCATCATCGGGATTTAATGCATTGATTAAATCGATTACCTCAGTCTGTGAAGTCTTAGGTCCTAACTTCACACCAATTGGATTCTTTATCTTTTTTGCAAAATCAATGTGGGCGCCATCAAGTTGCCGAGTACGCTCTCCGATCCAAAGGAAATGCGCAGATACGTCGTACGGCAAATCTGTTCGCGAATCAATTCGAGTCAGCGCTTTTTCATATTCGAGAATGAGTGCCTCATGCGAAGAGTAGAAATCAACAGTCTTAAATTCTTCCGGGTTTATTCCGGCAGACCTCATGAAATCTAGAGCGCGACCGATTTCCTTAGCCATTGCCTCATAACGAGGGCCAATATTTGAATCCTTAATAAAACCTTTATTCCATTCATGAACTAATCGAAGATCTGCAAATCCGCCTTGGGTAAAAGCACGTACGAGATTCAATGTTGCTGATGAAGTGTTATAAACTTTTAGAAGTCTTGTTGGATCAGGCTTTCGCGCCGCTTCAGTAAATTCAAGATCATTAACTGCATCACCTCTGTAAGCAGGTAATTCAATGTCGCCGCGCTTTTCAAAATTATTACTTCGTGGTTTTGCAAATTGACCTGCCATTCGACCAACTTTTATCACCGGCATACTTGCACCATATTGAAGAACTGCTGCCATCTGTAAAATTGTCTTGATTCTATTTCTAATTGAATCCGCAGTTGCTGCAGCAAAAGTTTCAGCGCAATCCCCGCCTTGTAACCAGAATGCTTCACCTGAGGCAGCTTGAGCAATCTTGTTCTTAAGATTGTCACATTCGCCGGCAAAAACTAGCGGCGGCAGTTGACGTAGTTCATTGACGACTTCGGATAGCTTTGCTTTATCGGGCCATTCAGGTTGTTGCTGCGCAATCAATGACTCATTAAAGAGTTTTTCAATCTGCGGGGAAGTCATCATTGGTTAAGGGTAGAGAATCAAGTAGCAATCTCGCTAATTGATTTCCTAGCCGAAGAAGACTTCGGCTTCAGCCAATAACCGAGGATCGACTGTCTTCAACTTATCCGTAGCCGAAGCTAGCGGTACCCGTGCAATTTCCGTTCCGTGTAAAGCAACCATCTTGCCCCAATCGCCTTCGTGAGCGGCGGTTATCGCATGTACGCCAAATCGAGTAGCAAGTACTCGGTCAAATGCTGTCGGGGTGCCTCCACGTTGAATGTGGCCAAGAATTGAAGTTCGGGCCTCAGCGCCAGTGCGTGATTCGATTTCTTTTGCTAACCACTCCCCAATGCCAGATAGCTTTACATGTCCAAACGAATCAAGCGAAGTATCTTTCGTAACAATAGTTCCGTCTTTAGGCAATGCTCCTTCAGCAACCACGATAATCGGTGCGTAGGACTGCTCAAAACGTGATTCGACATACTTGCAAACTTTCTCAATATCAAAAGGTACTTCCGGAATCAAAATACATGATGCCCCTCCAGCCATTCCCGAATGAAGAGCAATCCAGCCTGCATGTCTTCCCATTACTTCCACAATAAGCGCTCGGTGATGCGACTCTGCGGTCGTATGCAATCGATCAATCGCCTCGACCGCAATATTTACTGCAGTATCAAAACCAAATGTGTAGTCGGTATTGTTTAAATCATTATCGATAGTTTTAGGAACACCAATTACTTTTACGCCGAGTGCGTCTAATTTTGTAGCGACGCCTAAAGTATCTTCACCGCCAATTGCAATTAGTGCATCAATATTCATTTTGGCAAGATTTTCTTTAATGCGCTCAACACCATTTTCAATCTTGAATGGGTTAGTGCGGGACGAACCTAATATGGTTCCACCGCGCGGCAAGATTCCTCGAGTTGCTTTTATATTGAGTGGCATAGTTAGGCCTTCTAGGGGCCCCTTCCATCCATCTCTAAAACCTATGAACTCGTAGCCGTATTCTTTTTCACCTTTTCTAACTACGGCTCTAATTACAGCATTTAGTCCAGGGCAATCTCCGCCGCCTGTGAGAACACCAAAGCGCATTTATATCTCCAGATCTAGATCTCAAGTTCCTAGCGCGATTCTACCAATCCCCCACTACTCTTTTGGCAATGGTGAAGACAGATACCAAGACGCTCGTATATCTGGCGCATGACAACATAAATCGAAATAAAGGCGCTCTTAAGGGTGCGAATCCAGAAACTCATGCAATTGTATTTGTTGAAAGTCAAAGAATGCTTAATTCAGCCAGATGGAATAAGCAAAGGCTTTTCTTCCTTCTCTCCGCAGCTAGACATTTTGCTGAAGAACTTTCGCGTGAAGGATTTGAAGTTCATTTTCTACAGGCTGAGAATACCCATACAGGTATTTTAAAAATTGCCCATGACTTTAAAGAAGTTATTGCTACAGAACCTTCCTCATACAGACTGACCAAGTCCTTGCAGGAAATCGGCGTTCGATTTGTTGAAAACGATTTCTTTCTAACTACAAGAATTGACTTTGCTAAGTGGGCTAGTGGCCAGAAATCCTTAAAGCTTGAAAACTTCTATCGATGGCAGCGAAATCGACTTGATATTTTAATGGAGAGTAATGAGCCAATAGGTGGTCGCTGGAATTTCGATGATGAGAATCGCAATCCCCCACCTAAAGAACCGTATCCGTGGCCAAGTTATTTAACGCATCAGAGAGATCAAATTGATCTGGAAGTCTTAACGCAGATTGAATCAATAAAGACCACGGGTAATGTAACTGAATCAGTATGGGGTACCACACGAGCCAGTGCGCTCTTACAGTTAAAATTCTTTCTAGATAATTCATTAGCAAAATTCGGCCCTCTAGAAGATGCAATGACAACGGGGTCATGGGCAGTTCATCATTCTTTGCTGAGTCCGTATTTGAATGTCGGACTATTAACTGCAGATGAAGTAATCAAAGAGACCCTTGGTCGATTTGCGAAAGGCGATATTCCAATTCAATCTTGCGAAGGATTTATTAGGCAGGTTATTGGTTGGCGAGAGTACATAAACGGAATTTATTGGTATTTCGGTGAAGATTACCGAAGTTTAAATTCACTTGATTCAAAACGAAAGTTGCTGCCTTTGTTTGAAGATTCATCCAAAACAAAGATGCGTTGCGTTAAAGAAACTGTTCATGATGTTTCTGAACGTGGTTGGGTCCACCACATACCGAGATTAATGATTCTAAGTAATTTGGCAGCCCTAGCCGACATTGAACCTCAACAAGTCTTGGATTGGATGAGAACAAATTTTATCGATGCAGCAGACTGGGTCATGGTCCCAAACGTGATCGGCATGAGCATGCATGCTGATGGCGGAAAAATGTCCACCAAGCCTTACATTGCGGGTGGCTCGTATATCTCGCGGATGTCTAATTACTGTAAAGGTTGTAGTTACAACCCAAAAACACGTAGTGAAAAGGATTCTTGTCCATTTACAACCTTGTACTGGCATTATTTGAATCGTCATGGAGGAGTTTTTAAGAAAAACCATCGAATGTTTCAACAATTAAACGGACTTAGAAAATTAGCTGATTTATCAGAAACAATTAAGCGTGGCGATGAGGTAATTCAGCTTTTGGAAAAAGGCGAAATTTAACGAGTGACTGTTGCGCCCTTGCCAACTACAACGATTCCAGATTCCGAGACCGTAAACCGTTCAAGATCTTCGTCCCTATCGTAGCCAATACGAGCACCCGGCTCGACGATCACATTTTTATCGAGGATTGCATTCTTTATCTGGGCACCATCGCCAATTCGAACTGTTGGCATCAAGACCGAACGCTCAATCTTCGCATCGCGACCTACAAGAACGTCATAGGAAGCGACCGTGTTCCTTAATTCACCGCCAGCAATAATTGAACCAGCGCCAACTATGGAATCAAATGCGATTCCTCGTTCCGAAAACTTTGCAGGAGGCATTGAGGGTGGATTGGTAAGTATTGGCCAATTTCGATTGTACAAATTAAATATTGGGTGAACGGAAACTAAATCCATATGTGCATCGAAATATGAATCTATTGAACCAACATCACGCCAATATCCTTTGTCTCGATCAGTTTCGCCCGGCACGATATTGTTTGCAAAATCATAAACTTTGGCAGAACCATCTTTTGTCATTGCTGGAATTATATTTCCACCAAGATCATGGCGGCTATCCAAATCGCTTGCATCCTTTTGAAGCGCTTCTTCCATAGCGTCTCTACGGAAAATGTAATTACCCATAGATACCAATGACCAATCTGGATTACCAGGCATCCCTGGTGGATCCGAAGGTTTTTCATGAAAGGCTTTTATCGTTATTCCGTCATCCGCAAGTTCGATAACACCAAAGTTGCTAGCTTCACTTTTCTTCATACGGATAGCAGCAACAGTCACACCGGCACCGGTTTGTAAATGTTGCTGATACATCAAATCTGGATTCATTCTATAAACGTGATCAGCTCCAAAAACCAAAATATGCTTGGGATTTTCGTCATGAATCAAATTGAAATTTTGGAGAATAGCGTCAGCGCTACCTGTATACCAACGCGGTCCAAGTCGTTGCTGGGCAGGTACCGGCGTTATGTAATTTCCTAGGAGATTAGACATGCGCCAAGTTGTTGTAATGTGTCGATCAAGTGAATGAGACTTATATTGTGTTAACACCGCGATTCGCAAAAATCCAGCATTCACAAGATTCGAAAGTACGAAATCTATTAATCGATAAGCACCACCAAATGGCACTGCCGGTTTAGCTCTATCTGCTGTTAGTGGCATCAGGCGCTTTCCTTCGCCACCTGCTAGAACAATTCCAAGTGGGAGTTCTATACGCGCCATGTGCTAACGATACTCTTAGCAAATGGCGCTGAATAGTCTCTCTCGACTATCAATTGCAATGCTTACCAAAGAATGGCCGCCTGAAATCTATGGTGGAGCCGGAGTCCATGTCTCAAATCTTGTGGCAAATATGAAACAAATTGCCGGGGTTGATGTGAAAGTTCATTGCTTTGGGCAGCAAAGAAATGATGCTTTCAATTTTGAGCTAACAGAAGATTTCAACAACTTAAACTCTGCAGAACAAACTCTCTTAATAAATATGGATATGTCTGCTGCTATAAGTAATTTTGACTTGGTTCATTCTCATACCTGGTACTCAAATTTTGCAGGATTTATCTTTAGTCAAATGACAGGCAAGCCGCATGTCATGACTGCTCATTCTTTAGAACCCTTACGCCCTTGGAAGGCTGACCAATTAGGTAGCGGTTATGCAATTTCAAGTTGGATAGAAAAGAAAGCAATTGAAAATGCTGCTGCTGTAATTTCGGTAAGTGATGGAATGAAATCCGATATTCTGAAGAACTATCCAGATATTGATCCACATAAGTTGGTAACTATCCGCAACGGGATTGATACTGCACGATTTTCGCCCAAAGAGAATGAATCTAAACTAGCAGAATTTGGAATCACTGGAGAATATGCGCTTTTTGTCGGAAGAATCACTCGACAGAAAGGTTTGGCGCATTTACTACGGGCTTGGCAACACGTTCCAAATAATTATGGTTTAGTCATTGCGGCAAGCAATCCAGATGAGTCAAGCATCGCCAACGAAGTATCGAATCTTATTCAAGATCTTCAAGCATCACGGAAGAATATAATTTGGATAAATAAAGTCCTTCCAAAAAATGACCTGGTGAATTTACTTACTGCTGCCAAAGTATTTGTTTGTCCTTCAGTTTATGAACCACTGGGAATTGTTAATTTGGAAGCCATGGCCTGCGAAACTGCAGTAGTAGCAAGTAACGTGGGAGGAATTCCAGAAGTAGTTAAAGATAAAGAAACTGGAATCCTCGTTGATTTTAACCAAGAGAGTTCCATTTTTGAATTGCGTTTGGCAGAAGCTATTTCTTCAGTCTTGAGTGACACAACTCTCGCGAAAGATTTAGGAGTAGCAGGTCGCAGACGTGCAGTGAATGAATTTGGTTGGGATAAGGTTGTGGCCGAAACTTTAAAACTGTATCGGAGCTTAAATGTCTAGAAGAGGTTGGCTGCTTTTTTCCCTAATCGGTTTTATTTGGGGGGTTCCCTACCTCTTTATGAAAGTTGCTGTTGACGAACTATCAATTCCGTTAATTGTCTTCTCTCGCCTAGTAATAGGCGCTGCATTTCTTATTCCACTTGCAATAAGAGAGAAATCTAAAGCAACAGTCCGTCCCTATCTAAAGTACATTCTTTTTTATGCGTTTCTAGAAATGGTCGTCCCTTGGACATTAATTACAAGCGCTCAGAAAGATTTATCTTCGGGAGTCGTTGCACTTTTAGTGGCTACGGTGCCGATTTGGGCGACGTTATTTGCACATCACACCGGTGATTCGACCGCGGCTCATCGGGTACGTATCTTCGGAATAGTAATTGGCTTAATCGGAATAATTTTAATTGTTGGAATTGAAAGTCTTTCAGACTTTGGAAACACGCTTTCGTTACTTCAGGTTCTAATTGCCGCAGCTTCTTATGCCTGGGCAGTAAATATGGTTACAAGAAAAGTTGTAGGAATATCAGGACTTGCAATCAATGGAATTGCCATGTTTGCTTCATCGCTCTTATTTGCGCCATTTGCTTTGACGAGTTTGCCCCAGGATGCTCCGTCGCTTAATGCAATACTTGCAACATTTGGGCTTGGAATTCTATGCAGCGGTATTGCTTTCTGGGTCTTCTTTATTGTTCTTGATGAAATCGGACCGGCTCGCGCCTCTTTAGTGGTCTACCCCAACACGGCGGTGGCAGTTGTTCTTGGAATTATTCTCTTGAGTGAGCCAATTACTTTGGCAATCGCAATCGGGTTACCTTTGGTTCTTATTGGATCATATTTTGCAAGCCGAAAGCCTGCCGCAGCCGCTATCGCAACTTAGAACCTCTTATTAGACCAAACCCAACTTTTGTAGCGACTTAGGGTCTTTCTGCCAATTTGAAATTACCTTTACATGAAGTTTGAGGAATACCTTCATGCCCACTTTTTTCTCTATCTCATTTCTTGCGTTTGTGCCGATTTTCTTGAGGTTTTCGCCGCCCTTACCGATCAGAATAGCTTTCTGACTGTCGCGTTCAACAATCACAGAAGCGTGAACATCAAATATTTCTTTATCTTCTCGCTTTGACATTTCATCGATAACTACTGCAATTGAGTGTGGAACTTCTTCAAATAAATCACTGATGGCTGATTCTCTGATCAATTCCGAAATTGTCTTCTCAAGTTCCTGATCGCTCTTCATCTCCTTTGGATAAAAGGCTGGTCCGGTATTTGCATGCTTGACTAGAAGATCAATTAATAGCTGAATTTGGGTATCTGTAAACGCAGACACCGGAACAATCTCGTCCCATTCAAAACCGGCCTTTTTGCCAAGTTCTGAAAGAGCCATTAATTGCTTCGGTAGTTCAGTCTTGCTAATCATGTCAATCATTGTGAGTACGCAAATTCTTCGAATGGCGTTGGTATTGGCAAGTTGTTTTGCAATATATAAATCGCCATCTCCAACTTTTTCAACCGCCGGAATACATTGAATGACTATGTCAACGTCAGAAATAGTCTCATCCACTACCCTATTCAGAGCTGTACCTAGTGGCGTTTTTGCCTTATGCAAACCTGGAGTATCGACAAAAATTAATTGAAAATCTTTTTCAGAGAGGATGCCGCGAATTGCGTTTCTCGTTGTGTTTGGATGGTGAGAAGTAATTGCAACTTTTTCACCCACTAGTGCATTTATCAACGTTGATTTACCGGTATTAGGCCTGCCTACAATTGAAATAAACGCTGACTTATGTTCCATCACCACAAAGAGTACATGGAGACTTAGAAATAAACTCCATCGCATCTGGCACCGATGTAACAATCTCAGCGCAACGTTCCCCAATTAGGCGATGACAACCATCACTAGTTGGCGAACTGATCGGGCCTGGCACGGCGAGTACATATCGCAACATCTCGGCTGCATCTCGGGCCGTTCGAAGCGAACCACTTCTAAATGCGGCTTCCACAACAATGGTGCACCGTGATAAAGCTGCAATAATTCTGTTTCGAGTTAAGAACCTTTCTGGGCGCGCTTTCTCTTTCGGCATTACTTCTGAAACTAATCCACCACTTTCAGCTATCTCCTCAAAGAGTCTCTCGTTTCCCGCCGGATAGTTAATTGAAATTCCAGATGCTAAAACAGCGAAAGTTCTGCCTTCTGCGGCAAGCGCTCCTCTATGTGAATGGGTATCAATGCCATAGGCACCACCGCTTATTACTTCAACACTTCTATCGACAAAACCTGCAGCAAAATCGCTAGCAACACGAGCTCCATACGTTGTTGGATTTCGAGTTCCAACGATTGAGACTGAATTGCAACTTGGAAGATCTCCTCGAACTATTAAACCGATTGGAGGAGATATCAAATCATTTAAAGCGTGGGGCCATTCCGTATCGCCTTGAGAAATGAATTTGCCACCAGCATCTTCAATTTCTTTTACCAGATCAGAAACAGGACGCTTAAGTCTCTCTTGGATACGTCCAATGCTCCTTTTTTTGCTGGGATAACAATCATTCTCAATCTTTTCTATTACCGATTCAGGGCCCACACTTGCAATTTCGTTGATCCAAAATTTATCTCCGGGATCAATTGCATGAAAAAGTCTAAGAATTGAAAGATTCACTCATAATCCAAACCAGAGCGAAGGGAGATGGCTTGTTCGACTTCTGTTTTTCCTGGAACACTTTCATTCTTCAAGTCTGCGATACTCCAAGCTACTCGAAGCAAGCGATGAAAACTTCTTGCGCTAATGACTTCGCGATCAAGAAGATTACTCAATAGGACCATCGCATCTTTGGTTGCACGAAACTTACTTCGTAGTAAATTTGGTGAAATTTGCGAATTAGTTTCAATTCCGAGTCCAGAAAATCGATCCTTTGCTATTTCTCTTGCTTTTATAACTCGAGCCCTAATTGCAGAACTGTTCTCAACGAATTGATCAGCAAGATCAGTACGGCTTGGAGCATCGACTCTAATTCTTATATCTATTCTGTCCAATAATGGTCCAGATAACTTTCCAAGATAGCGCCGAACTTGAAGCGAAGAACATTGGCAACCTCTACCTCTTCCAGAGAATTTTCCACATGGACAAGGGTTAGCTGCTAATACGAGAATAAATCGTGCGGGGAATATCGCACTTGAATTCGCTCTAGAAATAGTTACTTGTCCTGATTCCATCGGTTGCCTAAGGGCATCGAGAATTCCGGAGCCACATTCCGGAGCTTCATCAATAAAAAGAATTCCGTTATGAGCTAAAGAACAAGCTCCTGGCTTGATTACTCCGCTGCCTCCGCCAACAAGTGCCGGAATAGTTGTTGCATGATGAGGAGCTATGAATGGCGGAGCCGCGCTGATGGAATTCTGCTTAAGCATGCCGGCAATTGAGTGAATCCCAGCAACATCAATTGATTCTTCTTTGCTAAGTGGTGGAAGAATCGAAGGAATTCGCTCGGCAAGCATTGTTTTTCCTGTACCTGGTGGTCCAATCATTAATAGGTTATGTCGGCCGGCAGCCAAAACTTCTAATGCAAACTTAGCGTCGCGGTGTCCAGCAACTTCGGAGAGATCATGCACGCTTTCTCTGACTTCTAATTCGACCATTTTTGGCGATTCGTAAATTAATTCCCCTGATAGGAATTTGACCACCGACTTAAGGTTTGAGAGAGCACTAATCTTTAATCCACTTAAAACTTCTGCTTCATTTATGGACTCGGCGGGCACGATAACTTGTTGGATACCCTGACGCTTAGCCGCAATCAATATTGGAAGCAAACCACGTATAGATCTGAGCGACCCTTCAAGAGAAAGTTCGCCTACAAATAAATAATTTAAAATTTTGGAATTATCTAGCTGGCCAGAAGCAACCAAAATCGTAAGTGCAATTGGCAGATCAAAGGATGAACCGCTCTTAGGTAACCAGGCCGGAGATAGCGAAACAGTAACTTTTTGATTTGGCCACCGGAAACCACTATTGATTATGGCGGCTCTAATTCGATCCCGCGCTTCAGTGAGCGTCGCATCTGGTAAACCCAAAAGTGAGTAAGTTGGAAGTCCATTAGATACATCAACTTCAATATCAATTATTGAACCATCCAGTCCCGCCAGAGCGATTGCTTGAGTTCGTGCCAATGTCACAGAATCTGCTCTCGATAATCAAGTGTGAAACCGCCGGATCTGCTAACTAAAACACCGGCTACATCAATTTGATAAATCGAACCTAACCTTTGATTTGTAGCCAGCCAGGCCAGCGCCAATCTCTGAATTCTAAATAATTTTTCCGAATTTATCCCCTCGAGCGGATCGCCGAACGAGACACTTGTTCTTGACTTAACTTCTACGAAAACAACGACACCATTGGGGTTCTCTGCGACGATATCAAGCTCGCCTTCACGAATCCGCCAATTTCTATCCAAGATTCGATAGCCACGACCCTGCAAAACTTTAGTTACGTATGCTTCCCCAGATTTACCTATGTTGGAAGCCGCAGGTGTAATTGCCACATGCAGAAATCTAAAATCTTTATTTCAAGCCAAAAAAGAAGTTATTGAAACTGTGGATTAATCTTGGCAATTTCTGCCACATTTGCATAACTTCGTCTGTGAATATCAAGTACTCCTAGTTCGCGCATTGCAGCTTCATGCGCTGCGGTCGCATACCCCTTATGTTCGGCAAATCCGTATCCAGGATATTGGCTATCCATATCTAGCATGATTCGATCGCGATGAACTTTTGCCAAGATTGATGCCGCAGAAATTGAAAGGGCGACTTGATCTCCCTTCCAAACTGCCAGGTTTGGTGTAACCAAACCTGGAATCGAATAACCATCAGTCAAGACGTAATCGGGTTTTATGGCAAGAGCGTTTACGGCCCGCCTCATTCCTTCAATATTGCTTCGTTGAAGTCCAATCTCGTCAATTTCACTAGAAGAGATCTCAATAATCGAATATGCAATTGAATTTTCAACAATAGTATCGAAGAGTAATTCTCTTAATTTTGGTGTGAGTTTCTTCGAGTCTGTCACTTTTGCAAGTTTCTCACTTCTCAAATCTTGCAGAATTACAGCAGCTACTACCAAGGGACCAGCACAAGCGCCTCTTCCAGCCTCATCAACGCCAGCTATATTTGCTAATCCGGCTTTGAGGAGGTTTTCCTCAATCATTTCTGGAGCGGAATCTTCGCCAGAGATGAGGATTTTTCTAAAATTCCAATATTTGAAAATGGCCAGATAATTACAACTGCACGTCCTGTAACTTTTTCAAGTGGAACCATTCCCTTATTTGGATCATCGGTATGGAAACGTGAATCCGAACTCGCGCCACGATGATCACCCATTACCCAAACAAAGCCTTTAGGCACCGTCACATCAAATTCTGTATCAGAAGGAACATCGCCCGGATAAATGTAAGGTTCATCAACCGCCACGCCATTTACTTCTAGCTTGCCATCTTTGGAGCAACAAACTACTCGGTCGCCACCAACTCCAATTACGCGCTTAATCAAATATTGTTTAGCTGGATCAGGAAGAACTCCGACAAAAACAAGTGAATCTTTGACTAACTTAACTAAACCCGTGTTGTCGTCGTAGGGCTCCGATAGCCATTGAGCAGGATCTCGAAAAACTACAACTTCTCCTCTTTTTATCTCGCTAAAAAGAGCTCCGAATTTATTTACTCCAACACGATCGTTAACAAGGAGGGTATTCTCCATAGATCCTGAAGGAATATAAAAAAATTGAATTAGAAAAGTTTTAACAATTATCGAGAGAATTAGCGCTGATACAACAAGTATCGGCAATTCGCGAAGGGTAGAACCTTTGCGAGAAGACATTACCTAAGCTTGTGGTTTCTCTTGAGTTTCTGCTGGAGTTTCTGCTGCGGTTTCTACCGGAGTTTCAACAACTTCTTGCGCTACTGCAGATGGAGTTTCAATGATGCTCTCAACTTTTTCAGCAACAGGTGTCGTTGCAGTATCTGAATAAATGGTTTCAAGATCTTCGCCACCGCGACGCTCACGGATTTTGGCTGCCTTGCCTCGTAGGTCGCGCAAGTAATACAGCTTGGATCGGCGAACCTCGCCTTTGCGAACTAGTTCAATCTTCTCGATAACAGGTGCATGAACTGGAAATACGCGCTCAACACCAACTCCGTAAGAAATCTTACGAACGGTAAAGGTTTCGCGAATTCCTGAGCCTCGACGAGCGATTACTAAGCCTTGGAATACCTGCACACGACTCTTGTTGCCTTCGATAACTCGAACGTGAACTTTTAGTTCATCGCCAGGACGGAAATTTGGAATGTCCTTGCGGAGCGATGCCGCATCAATTGCGTCTAAAACGTTCATGGTTCAATCCTTATCGGCTTATCTAATCTGGAATCGGCTAGCCGCCGTATCTTGCCATAGGGATTGGTGAAGCGCTAAATCGCGCTTATCCAGCCTCCATGGGCGATTATTTCAGCGCCAAGCTCTCGATACAGGTCAGGCCCTGCAACAAGTACGAAGTGCTTATCGCCATCAGGCACACCTGATACCGCTAGAAATTTGGCGCCAGCTTCGCGAGCAATTAATGATGCAGCCGCAAAATCCCAAAGGTTTACACCTGCCTCAAAGTGAGCATCAAGTGCGCCACTTGCTACCTGACAGATATCGGCTGCACATGCTCCCATCCTTCGAAAATCTCTTACTTTTGCCACTAAATATTTTATAAATTCACCTTGCTTGGAACGTGCTCCGATGTCATATGAAAAACCGGTGCCTATTAACGCGCGATTTAATGGAACCGAATCGTTACAACGTATTGGTTCACCATTACAAAAAGATCCCTGACCGCGTATGGCGCTCCAGGTTAAATTTAAGGAAGGCGCATGAACAACACCTACCAAAGTTCCATTTTTATCTTGAATCGCAATACTGATACACCAGCCTGGCAATCCATAAAGATAATTGACTGTTCCATCTATGGGATCAATAATCCAAGTAAATCCAGTACTACTCTCTTGGTTTGCGCCTTCTTCACCAATGATTCCATCGCCAGGTCTAAGTTCTCTGATGCTTTTTACAATTAATTCTTCGCTCTCATGATCTTTTTGAGTTGCAAAATCAAGCGCCCCACTTTTTTCTTGAAGTTGAAAATTCGTTGGTCGCTGTAATAAGAGATTCCCAGCAGATTGCGCAATCTCTAAAGCTATTTTCAGCAAATGCGCTTCTGCAGTCATGCCGCAATCTAATCACAAGTACACTTGCGCAAATGCTCGCTCCTTATAGACGACTTTTTGCGATACCAAATGGGTGGAAATTTTCTCTAGCAGCCTTCATATTGCGACTTCCAATTTCCATGCTTTACATATCGATGGTCCTGTTTGTCGTTGCCGAAACCGATTCTTATGCGATTGCTGGCCTACTTTCCATGGCCGCTTCTGTCGTGATCTCAATTGCAGCTCCTCTCTGGTCTAGAGCAGCAGATCAATACGGACAATCAAAAATCCTAAAAATTACCGCACCTTTGCATATTATTTTTATGGGAGCGTTTGTATTTCTCTTAAAAAATGACTATCCAACGTATCTTTGGTTCTCTGCCGCTCTTCTTTTTGAGGCATTTGTAATTGGATCAGGACAGATGGTCAGACGTCGTTGGATTCATGCTATTGGCGAAGATCGAATTCTGACCGATACCGCATATTCATTTGAAGCATTCGTTGATGAAGTAATTTTCACTTCTGGTCCAGTTATTGCAACGATTCTGGCAGCCACATTTGCTCCGGAATACGCCATTTTGGCAGCAATGATTTTTGTTGCTATTGGGGCAGTTTCATTTGTTAAGCAACGAAATAGCGAACCTCCGCCACACCCAAGAGATCCAAATGTAGATCATTCGCTACTAATTAAATTACCTTTTATCCAGGCACTATTTCTGCCGTTGATGCTCTGCGGAGCTTTCTTCACTTCGGCAGGACTAGTCATTGTTGGTTATACCGATGAATTTGGATCGCGGGAATTTAGTGGCTTGCTTGTTGCGATTTGGTCTCTGGGAAGTGGCGTATCCGCAATCGCTATCGGCTCGATTAAATGGCAAAGAAATGAAACTCAAAGGTTTCTAGAATCTTTACTCTTTCTTTTTCTATTGACAATTCCCATTTACTTGACTGCAGTATTCATTCCAGGAAACTTTGTTTTATTGGGATTAGTACTCTTCCTTAATGGTTTAGCCATTGCGCCATTTCTAACAGCTGGATTTGCTGCAGCTGAGAGATCGGTGAACGAAAAACGCAAGACTGAAGTTCTTGCTTGGGCAATTTCGGCGCTAAATTTAGGAGGCGCCATACCGCCTGCTATTACTGGGTACATCATTGACAATTACGGGATATCTGTAGCTTTTATAGTTCCGTTTGCCTGCATGGCGCTTGCTTTACTTTCCCTCATGCCATATTTGGTTATCTGGCGCAGTAAGTTGCGCGAAATCTCCTCTCAAGTTCCCTAAGAAATCGGTCTTTTTGTGGCAATCTTGCGCCATGTCCGATCTGAGATTTGTTGGTAAATCAGCAGATGGTGAATTTATTGAATTAGTTGATGATCTTGGAAATCCATTTCGAATACGCATTAATGATTCACTAAAAAACGCTGTAAATGAACGACGTCTAAATGCTGTGAACGATGAGATTCCGAAATTCTCAATTAAAGAGATCCAAGCAAGGCTACGTGCCGGCGAGAGCTATGCAGATGTTTCAAAGATCTCAGGATTGAGTGTTGAGAAGATTGAGAGATACTCAAGTCCAATCATGCAAGAACGAGCTTGGATTATTGAGCAGGCAGAGAAGACCTCACCAAAAGGATCTTCTCTGACACTTCATGATTTAGTGATTCATAAGCTCTCACCTAGAGGCGTAAACATGAATCAAGTTTCTTGGAACACCTGGCGATTGGATAATGGAACTTGGCATTTAGTACTTTCCTATCCCGGAAACGATGGACAGCACAGCGCGACCTGGAATTTTGATTCTAATAAACGAGTCTTGGTGGCTACTGATGATGGAGCTCGTTGGATTAACGGTGAAGAAACTTCAAAGCAACATCAAAAACCTGATCGCTTGACGGATCACGGAGTGCTGTTCCCGGTTGAAGGTGAAACTCCGGCTCCACCAAGATTAGTAGCAGTTCGGACAGATGATCTTCCTGGCGAGAATAAGTCCAATCAAGAAACAGAGATTCCAAGTGATGCCAAAAAAGATGGTGTGACTAAACGTATTTCGATTCCTTCATGGGATGACATCATGTTTGGAAGAAGTAAGAAAAAAGATGAATCTGAGGATTAACACATTGAAGTAAAAAGTGGAATTTCAACTTCAGCTTCTGTCAATCCGCCATGATGCCCAACCATGGCAATCTGCATAGCTTCTCTCTCTTGTTCTACCAAGATAAAGTTTCCGGTTGCGATAGCAATCAAATCTCCAATTCTTTCACTCGCGGCCTGAGAAACTGACTTCCCAAATAATCCCTCGGCGATGGCTTCTTCTCTGGACTTTAAGATTACTTTGTCGCCCAATTCATTTTGCCAAGTTTCTTTGACAAAATTCAAATTTTCTGGCTCTAAATACAAATATCTAACACGTGGTTCTCCAGCCATCATTCTAATTCGATCAAGAAGTTGTTCGTTGACAACTCGATAATCATCTCTATTTATCATTCCATGATCAGAAGTTAGCCAAATTCGTGTTCCTTTAGGCAGCTCTGCAAGAAGTCCACTTACTAGTTCATCGACTTTGCCAAGTGCTGCTAAGAATTTTTCAGATCCGAATCCTTTTGAATGAGATGCTTCATCTACATCATTTAAATAAACGTAGGCAAAACTTCCAGGTTTTTCGAGAGCCATTTTTGCATTTGTTATTTGATCTTGAACTGTATTTGCCGATCTATATTGTGCGCCACGTAGGGCTGCTTCCGTAAAGCCAGTTGCTGCATATCTAGCAGCTGCAATATGAGAAACATTAATCTGAACTTTTGCCGCCCTTTCAAAGAGTGTCTCTTTTGGTTGCCAATTCTTTGGATCTATTCGATCATCCCACTTCAGGGCGTTAAGAGTTCTTTCCGGATAACCACTGTGAGGAACTCTCATTGTGTAACCAACCATCGCGTGTTCTCCAACAGATAAACCAGTCGCTAAGGAGGTAAGACTGGAAGCCGTAGTGGACGGAAAAGTGGCTTTGAGGGTACTTAGATATTCCAAATTCTTTGTGAAACTTTGTTGTATTCCATATTCGTCAATCGCATTCTTGCCAAGTCCGTCAATTAATATTAAACATTCTCTGCGCTCTACGTTTTCAGCTAAGGATAAGTAATTAGTTGTTCCCGGAAGTCCCAATGTTGAAAATATTGATTGAGAGAGTTCGGCCAAAGTGTTATCCACGGAACTATCTTTCCAGTAACCTAGCCTCTGATGATTACATTCTCACGCGAAGTTCAAGTTGCCAAAGAGAAGAAAGCTCCGATTGTTGCCTTGGAGTCAACAATTATCGCCCATGGCTTGCCTCGCCCTCGTAATCTTGAGGTAGCAATAGAAGTAGAGAAGCTTGTTCGAGATTCCGGCGCAACTCCGGCAACTATCGCAATCATCGACGGTGATATTCATGTGGGACTTGAATCTTCTGAATTAGACCGGGTCGCAAATGATTCAGATGTCGTTAAAGCGTCTATTAGAGATTTACCTTTCGTTACAGTAAACAAGCTAACTGCAGCAACAACAGTTGCAGCAACCTCCCATATTGCAAACTTATCTGGAATTGAATTCTTTGCTACTGGCGGTTTAGGTGGTGTGCATCGCGGAGATGAATTAGATGAATCTGCAGACCTGCTTGCACTTGCAACTATTCCGGTTTTGGTGGTTTGCGCGGGCGTGAAATCAATTCTAGATGTGCCTGCAACTCTAGAGAGATTAGAAACATTGTCGGTTCCGCTACTTGGCTATAAAACCAAAAAGTTTCCGGGATTTTATTTGGCAGATAGCGGTCAAGACTTGGAGCACTCCGCAGATTCGCCAAATACTATTGCCAAGCTTTGGCAGGCCAAAAAAACAATTGGTTTATCCAAGAAGGGAATGGTTGTTGCCAATCCAACTAAAACTCCGATGGCGAAAGAACTTCATGACAAATTACTAGATGAAGGTTTGCGAGCGGCACATGAAAAGCGAGTTAGCGGTAAGGATGTAACACCATTTCTCTTAGAGTATTTTCATTCTCACAGCGCAGGCGAATCTTTGCGAGTAAACGAAGAAATAATTCGATCAAATGCTGTTTTAGCTGCACAAATAGCAGTCGCTAATGGCTGACAAATCAGTACTCTGCATCGGAGATGCCATGCTAGACATTGTTGTTAAGCATGGCAGTCAAATTCATCTTAATAGCGATACCCCTTCTCTGAATTCTGTGCAAAGCGGTGGAGCGGCCGCCAATACGGCAGCTTGGTTAACTCAAGTAAATGTCAATTCACATTTTTTCGGCAAAGTCGGTGAAGATATTGCTGGCGAGAAGATTATTGCTGATTTGCAATCATCTGGAGTTAAATGTCATATAACAAGAGATTCGGTAAAGAACACTGGAACGGTTGTGGTCTTAGTTGATACTGATGGAAATAGAACAATGTTTCCTGACCCTGGTGCCAACGCAGGTCTGGCCGGGTCCATTAATTCGATTGCAAATGAGTTTGATGGATACTTTATTTCAGGTTACGCCCTTTTTAATAAAGACTCCAGTTCCTTTATTCAAGAATGTCTTCAAGATTTGAGAGCTGGTGACAAAAAAATATTTGTCGATCCGGCATCAGTTGGATTAATGAGCGAGCTTGGAAGCTCTAAGGCATTGGCTCTTATTGGCCAAGTAGATATCATCTTTGTAAACGAGGATGAAGCAGACTATTTAGATATAAGAGAACTTATTTCCTTAGCTCCGATTATCGTTATTAAAAAGGGTGCAATGGGAGCATCTGTTATCACTAATGATGGAATCCAAATAGACAAACCTGCGATTCCTGCAACAGTTGTTGATACCACGGGGGCTGGCGATGCATTCGCAGCAGGATTTATCGCAGAATGGCTATTATCTAAAGATCTTTCTGCCTCGCTAGATCTCGCATTGTCTTTAGCAGCCAAATGTGTTGCAAATATTGGGGCCAGGCCGAGGGTCATTACCTAGATTTACCCAAATAGGTTGGCAGAATCGCGCCGTGGCAAAGCGCGAGAGCAAAAATGCACCAAAAGCCGGTGAATTCCCCGGGAAAATTGTTGATGTAGATGTATCTAGTGAGCTCTCCGATTCATTCTTGGAATATGCATACTCCGTTATTTATTCACGTGCACTCCCTGATGCCAGAGACGGTTTAAAACCAGTACAACGTCGCATTCTCCATCAAATGTCTGAAATGGGCCTAAAGCCAGACCGCGGTCATGTAAAAAGTGCAAGAGTTGTTGGTGAGGTAATGGGAAAGCTTCATCCGCATGGTGACACTGCAATTTACGATGCTCTTGTAAGGATGGCTCAATCATTCTCCATGCGATTACCGTTGATTGACGGCCACGGAAATTTTGGATCACTTGATGCTGGACCAGCAGCTATGCGTTACACCGAAGCGCGGTTGGCAAGTGCATCTTTAATGATGGTTGATGAAGTTGATGAAGATACCGTTGATTTTGGCGCGAATTATGATGGGCAAATATTAGAACCTCTTGTGCTTCCAGCTGCTTTCCCAAATCTTTTAGTAAATGGTGCAACCGGAATCGCGGTAGGCATGGCAACAAATATGGCGCCTCATAATTTGGGCGAAGTCGTCACTGCTGCAATCCATTTGATTGAAAACCCAAATGCAACGGTAAAACAACTAATGAAGATTGTGCCAGGACCAGATTTTCCAACAGGTGGCACTTTGATTGGCAAGGAAGGCGTGCTTGATGCCTATCAAACCGGCAAAGGTGCATTCAAAGTACGTGCAAAATCTGAAATTGGAAAGGTATCGGCTCGTAAACAAGGAATTACCATCACTGAATTACCTTTCAATATTGGACCGGAGAAAATTGTTGAGAGGATTAGCGATCTAGTCAAGAGCAAGAAGATTCAAGGAATTTCGGACATTGTTGATCTAACAGATGGTCAAAATGGTACGAAAGTAGTCGTTGAGGTTAAGAATGGATACGAACCGGAGAAAGTCCTTGAAAATCTCTACAAACTTTCTCCCTTAGAAGATGCATTCTCAATTAATGCCGTTGCCCTTGTAGACGGGAAACCCAAGACCCTCGGAATAAAAGAACTTCTTGAAGTATTTATCTCCCACAGAATTGAAGTAGTAACAAGACGTTCAAAGTTTCGTAAGGAAAAAGCTACAGCCAGACTCAACTTAGTAGATGGTCTACTGAAAGCTATCTTGGATATCGATAAAGTGGTGAAGATAGTCCGAGGCAGCGAGGATGCGGCTGAAGCTAAAGCATCATTAATAAAGTCTTTCAAATTAACAGATGAGCAAGCAACTCACATTCTGGACATGCCGCTGCGGCGCTTAACCAAGATTTCTAAGATTGAGTTAGATAGCGAGCAGAAATCTCTTAAGTCTGAGATATCTACACTTACCGCTCTTCTAAAGAGCGATGAGGCGTTACGTAAGAAAGTCGCAGAAGAACTGAAGGACGTTGCTGCAAAATACGCAACTCCTCGCCGCACCGTTATTGCTTAAGCGTCAATCCGTTCTCTATCCACATCAGCACTGGATATGAAATCTTTACGAGGAGCAACTTCATTGCCCATAAGAAGTTCAAATAATTTCTCAGCCTCCGCACCATCTTTTATGGTAATTCTTCGCAAAGTTCTGTGTGCTGGATCCATAGTAGTTTCTCGTAATTGATCTGCATCCATTTCGCCAAGACCTTTGTAGCGTTGAATTGGTTCACGCCATTTCTTTCCTTGTTTCTTTAAATCGCCAAGTAATTTCTTCATCTCGTCATCTGAATATGTGTAGTGCACTTCGCCTTTTTTGCCGCCCGAGCCTAAGACTTCTATGCGATGTAAAGGTGGAATTGCCGCAAATACTCTGCCATCTTCAATTAGTGGCTGCATATAGCGATAAATCAAAGTAAGTAGTAAGCATCTGATGTGCGCTCCATCTACATCAGCATCTGACATCAAAATGATTCGCCCGTAGCGCACATCCTCAAGAGAAAAAGATTTTCCAGAACCAGCACCGATAACTTGGATTATTGCTGCACATTCAGCATTATCAAGCATCTGCGAAAGAGATGCTTTTTGAACATTTAATATTTTTCCGCGGAGCGGAAGGATTGCCTGAAATTCAGAATTTCGAGCAGCCTTTGTAGTTCCAAGTGCTGATTCACCTTCGACAACAAATAGTTCAGTTCTGGAGACATCTTCAGATCGACAATCGGATAGTTTCGCGGGTAATGATGAACTCTCCAGCGCATTTTTTCTACGTTGCAACTCTTTGTGCGCTCTAGTTGAAATTCTAGTTCGGGCAGCGTTGGCTACCTTCTCTAAAACTAATCTTCCATTAGCTTTATCTATCCGTTTTGTTGATGTGAAAAATCTTTTGAGCTCATCATTAACAACTTGCTGCACAATTTTGGCAACTGCCGGAGTACCAAGGACCTCTTTAGTCTGGCCCTCAAATTGAGGTTCCTGCATTCTTACCGTAACAACTGCCGTCATACCTTCAAGAATGTCATCCTTAATTACATCAGGTTCGTTTTTCTTCAAAGTTCCGGTAGAGCGAAGGAATTCATTAAAACTCTTAGTTAAGGCTCGCTCGAAACCTTGGACATGAGTGCCGCCCTTCGGAGTAGCGATGATATTTACAAAAGATCTGATGGTGTTCTCGTAACCGTTTCCCCATTTAACTGCGATATCAACATCCATATCACGTTCAACTTCGCGAGGCTCAAGGTGTCCCTTGTCATCCAAAACTGGGACTGTCTCTTGATAATGGCCCGTTCCAGTTAATCGAATTACATCGCCAACAGATTGATCAGGCTGAATAAAGTTACAGTATTCAGAGATTCCACCTTTGTGAAGAAAAGTTTCACTAGTTTTATCTTTAGTGCGTTTATCATTAACTATTAGAGTTA
>CAYRXG010000001.1:0-61536 GCA_964428285.1 uncultured Clavibacter sp. | reverse complement strand
GCAGATTGATTCTGCCGGCGAAATTTCGAGATGAATTAGCAAGCGGTCTAGTTATCACAAAGGGTCAAGAGAGATCACTTTACGTTTTCCCAAGTGCTGAATTTGCGCGAATTACAGAACAGTTAAGACAAGCGCCATTAACAGCAAAGTCGGCACGTGACTATATGCGCGTCATGTTTGCAGGAGCACACGATGAAATACCAGATAAACAAGGTCGCGTAACAATTCCAAATGGTTTACGTGAATACGCCGCACTAGATAGAGATTGCGTGGTTATTGGCGCAAATACTCGAGTTGAAATTTGGGATGCAAAATCTTGGAAGAGTTATTTGAAAGATCGTGAAAAAGGGTTCGCCGACGTTTCAGAGGAGGTGTTCCCAGGACTGTTCTAAATAAATCCTCTTCTGTGGCCACCGCCGACCAATTTACGAGCGGCGCCCCTTCCCCGGTGCCGTTCGAACCCCTGAATCCGTCGGCCGGCGGTGACCAGAGGAGAGGAAATTTAGAAATTTGGGGAAATGATGGATTCAGGGAAAGTAATACATCAATCGGTAATGCTAGATCGTTGCATCACTTTACTTACACCCGCATTTGCTGGAAAAGATTCACCAATTTATTTAGATGCAACTTTAGGTTTAGCAGGACATGCAGAAGCCCTCTTAGAGAAATTTTCTAATTTAACATTAATCGGTCTGGACAGAGATAAAGAAGCTATTTCATTAGCATCTTCAAGATTATCAAGATTTAAAGAACGTATCCATATTTTCCATGCAACGTACGACAATCTCACATCAATTTTGAATAACCTTCAAATTTCTGAAGTTGACGGAATTCTTTTTGATTTAGGTCTTTCTTCCATGCAAATTGATTCAAGCAAACGTGGTTTCTCCTATGCAAGCCCTGCTCTGCTGGATATGCGCATGGACCAGAGCGCTGGAAAGAGCGCAGCAGAAATTGTCGCGAATTATTCCCAAGAAGAATTAACGCAAGTAATAAGGGAATATGGTGAAGAGAGATTTGCAAGCCGTATTGCCGCAAATATCGTTAAGCATAGAAATAAGGAAAAAATTGAAAGCACAACTCAGCTTGCCCAAATCGTAAAAGAGAGCATTCCGGCGCCAGCTCGACGCGTGGGTGGAAATCCAGCGAAACGCACATTTCAAGCGCTTCGAATCGAAGTCAACCAAGAACTTTCCATTCTTGAAAGAGCTATTCCTCAGGCGTTAGAAAAACTAAAAGTTGGCGGGCGCATGGTAGTCATGTCATTCCAATCTCTTGAAGATCGCATTGTGAAACAGGCATTTGCGCAAGTTTGTAAGTCGACCGCTCCAGTAAAGCTACCCGTGGAACTAGAAATCCATAAACCCAAATTTGCCTTACTTTTTAATGGAAGCGAAAAAGCTACCGAAATTGAGATATCTGAAAATTCACGTGCGCAATCCGTCAGACTACGTGCGATTGAGCGGGTGGCTGCGTAATGGCGCTATTCGCTCTCGCACCGGCGGTAGAAAAATCCCGGAAAGCAGTTATCAATAAATCTACACAAGTAGTACTTAAAGTTGTACCTGAACTTCGTCCAGTTGCTGGTGAAAAAGCTTCCGACCGTATCTTCTACGCCGTAATCGGAGCAATATTGGCCTTAGGTTTATTGGGGCTATTAGGTATAAACGTTTTATTGGGTAATGACGCTGTCAGAATCCGAGAATTAAAACTTGAAGCAATTGCAATAAACGAGGAAAGAGAAGCTGCGCTACGTGAAGTAGCTCGACTTTCAAGCCCGGAAAGTCTTTCCCGTAGAGCTATTGCCCTTGGAATGATTCAGAGTTCTAAACCAAGATTTTTAGATATCTCCAGCGCTCAAACTACCAACCTGCAGGGCGAAAATCGCTGATGAGCCACCAGAAGCTTATAGAGCAACGGATTCGTTATCTTGTTGCGACAACTTTAGTTTTACTTCTGCTATTTGCCGTTCGATTAATTGATGTTCAAGCTGTCAATGCAGCTGGAATAGCGAATAGAGCAGAGAATGAATTAACTAAGCAATCAACAATCCTTGCGCCACGGGGAGCCATTACCGATGTAAATGGTATTGAATTTGCAAGGAGTGTAGTTTCGTATCGAATTCTTGTAGATCAAGCGATTATTCAATATCCGAAAGAACTGGCAAATTTGGCTGCACCAATTTTGAAAATGGATTCAAAATTTTTAGAAGAAAAATTGAAAGGTGATCGTAGATATGTAGTTATCGTCCAAAGTGCTCGTCCGGAAGTTTGGCGCGAACTTGAGAAAGCTGTTGATTTATATAACGAGAAGATTCGCCAGAGTAAGAATGGTTATGCAAAGCAACTAGCTGGTTTCTTTGCCGAGCGAATTTATGCCCGCGAATATCCGGAGGGCGAGCTAGCAGCTGCAGTTATTGGATTTGTTAATCAAGCTGGAGTAGGCGCTGCCGGACTTGAGTATTCAATGAACTCGAAATTGGCTGGTGTTAATGGTCAATATACATATTCAAATGCAGGCGGCACGATAATTCCGGGAACGCAGAAGATTACTGCGGAGGAGAGAAGAGGCAATACGGTAAGACTGACTATCGACCGAGATGTCCAATGGGTTGCTCAGCGAGCTATCTCAAAAGCTGTAAAAAAATCTCGCGCTTTATCAGGAACAGTAATTGTTATGAACCCCGCGAACGGTCAAATCTTGGCTCATGCAACTTATCCATCTTTTACACCTGGAAAGACAAGCGGAGTTAATCCTTATCACTGGAAAAATCCTTCGGTACAAGAGATTTATGATCCGGGCTCCACTGGAAAAGTGATTACTTATGCAGCTGCGATGGAAGAGGGAAAAATAAATCCCGAAACCGTGATTACAGTTCCTTACAAGCTGAAGCGGTACGACAAAGTCTTCAAAGATCACGATCCACATCCAGTCTTAAAACTAACTATGGCTGGCGCATTAGCGCAGTCAAGTAACGTGGCAGCGATTCAAGTCGGCGAGATGTTATCTCATGAAAAATTGCATGATTACTTGGTGAAATTTGGCATTGGTCAAAAGACTGGATCCGGGTTGCCAGGAGAAGAACCAGGAAAACTGTTGGAAGTTTCAGAATGGTCTGGAACAACAGCTCCCACGGTTGCAATTGGCCAGGGTTATTCAGTTACTGCAATGCAGGCAACTTCAGTCTTTGCAACCATAGCTAATGATGGCGTTCGCGTTCCACCAACACTCATAGCCGGAGTCAGTGATGCTGCCGGACGATTTACACCTTCGCAAACAGGTAAAGAAACAAAAATCATAAGCAAAGAGACAGCGAGCAAAATTCGAGAGATGTTGGAAAGTGTGGTTTCGGCATCTGGTACAGCTCCGGAAGCTGCTATCGCTGGGTATCGTGTAGCTGGAAAAACGGGAACTGCAAGAAGAGTTAGCGACTCGTGCGGATGTTATGACGGTTACACATCTTCCTTTATCGGTTTTGCACCTGCTGATAAACCAAAGTATGTAATTAGCGTGACAATCCAAGATCCAAAAGGAGTTTATTACGGTGGCTATTTAGGTGGGCCAGTTTTCAAGGAAGTGATGAGTTTTGTTTTACAAAATCGACATGTGCCACCAACAACAGGTACCGGAGTTGGATATGCATTAGATGAAAAAAGTTTGAAGAAGAAGATTTCAGAGTTAAAGAGCGCTAAATCTAAGGACCAAGGGGCAGGTCAATGATTCGCCCAATGAAAACTTCTCCCAGGAAATTATTTGAGATTGCAGACTTTCTACAGATAGAAAACGATTCAAAGGTCTTAATTAGTGGAATTTGCAGTGATTCTCGTTTGGTAGAACCAGGAGATCTCTTCTTGGCTCTGCCAGGCGAGAGAACTCATGGAATCACTTTTCTCGATACTGCATTGGAGCATGGCGCCAGTGCGATATTGACTGATAGCCAAGGCGCTTCACTGGCCTCCAAAAAAATCGGTGCATTGCCTTTAATAGTTGCCCCTAATATGTCTTCAAAATTAGCAGAGCTTGCAGATTGGTTTTATGACCGGCCCAGTTCGAAGATGATGCTTTACGGGATAACCGGTACTAACGGAAAAACGACTTCTTCATATTTACTAAACCAAATATGGAACCTGGCAAAAATTAAACCAACTGGATTAATTGGCACTGTTGCAATTATGGCAGGTGACCAAAGCTGGAGAGCTGAACGCACAACTCCAACTAACGATCAACTTCAAGGAATATTGGCAAGAATGGCTGAAGAGGGAATTGATCGGGCAGTTATGGAAGTAAGCAGTCATGCCCTGGTTCAGGAGAGAGTTAAGAATGTAAAGTTTGATGCCGTTGGATTTACTAATTTATCTCAAGATCATCTTGATTATCACAAAAATATGGAAAATTATTATCTGGCAAAAAAGATTCTTTTCTCTAAAGAGTATGCTGAAGTAGCATTTATTAATGTCGACAATGAATACGGTAAACGATTAATTTCAGAGACAAGCATTAAGGCCCATTCACTCTCAGTGTCAGATGAGGCAGATTGGAATTACAAGGAGTATCGAAGAGTAAATGGCCACTATCAAATTGAAATCAGAAGCAAGACAGGAAACTCTATAGGTGGCCAATTTCCATTGCTAGGTCGGCACAATTTAGAAAATCTACTTTTGGCTGTGGCGATGGCTTCAAATAGCGGATTATCTGATGAGCAGATTGCACTCACGTTACATGACTTAAAAGGAGCGCCGGGTCGACTTGAGCTAGTTATTAATGAACCATTCTTAGCATTTGTTGATTACGCCCATACTCCCGATGCAGTAACTCGAATTCTTGATTCAATTAAAGAGTTCAAAGCTGGCAGAGTGATAGGAATTCTGGGTTGCGGCGGTGATCGCGACAAAGGTAAGCGTCCGCTGATGGGTGAGGCGCTAAACAATGGTTGTGATTTACCAATTTTCACAAGTGATAATCCAAGAAGTGAAAATGCAGAGGATATTCTGAGTGAAATGACAAATGGATTTACACTTAAATCTGGCGCAGAAATAATTTCGGATCGCAGAGCTGCAATTACTAAAGCAGTATCTATGGCAAAACCAGGGGACCTAATAATAGTTCTAGGTAAAGGTCACGAAGAAGGACAAGAAATTCTTGGAGAAAAACTACCTTTTAGCGATCGAGAAGAGCTTATTAAGGCGGCGACAAGAAAATGATAAAGATGCTGGCATCAGAAATTGCCAATGTTATTAATGGGAAATTGATTTCAGAGAGCGATTTTGAAGTTTCCGGTGATTTTCAATTTGATTCCAGAGTTATCAAGTCTGGTGAGGTATTTCTAGCTTTAAGTGGTGAAAAATTAGATGGTCACGATTTTGCCGAAGATGCTTTTGCAAGAGGAGCGATTTTGGCGATAGTAAGTAAAACTATTACTGGGCCACATATATTAGTCAGTGACGTATTAACTTCAGTGTCGATTCTCGCTCGTGAGGTGAGAAAAAAACTAATTGATTTAAAAGTAGTTGGAATCACGGGTTCGCAAGGTAAGACCACAACAAAAGATATGTTACATACGGTTTTGGCAAATTCTGGAAAAACTATTGCTCCAATTGGTTCATACAACAACGATATTGGCGTTCCGATTACACTTCTTCGTTGTAGTTTTGAAACTAAGTTCTGTATTCTTGAAATGGGCGCAAGGCACATGGGTGACATAGGAAAGCTAACGCAAATTGGCCTTCCTGATGTGGGAATAGTTCTAAAGGTCGGCGTAGCGCATCTTGGAGAATTTGGAAGTCGAGAAAATATTGCTAAGACTAAAGGAGAGTTAATTCGTGGCCTTCGCGAAGGCGCAACCGCAGTTCTAGGCGACTTTGATGAATTTACTCCGAAGATGGCCGATGGCTTGAACTTAAAAAAGTATTTATTTGGAATCTCGAATAGAGATGATTTTAGAGCCGCAGATATTGAGATAAAAGGCGGTTTTGCTGCTTTTGATTTGGTAACGCCAGAATCACGTGAGCACGTTGAACTACAAGTTCTAGGTGAACATCAAATACCAAATGCTCTTGCAGCTGCTGCAGCTGCTTTCGCACTCGGACTATCTACAAGCCAAATTGCCAGCGCACTCTCATCGCATAAGAGCTCCAGTAAATGGCGGATGGACTTAAGAAGGATTGCTCAAATTACGGTCATAGACGATTCTTACAATGCAAACCCAGAGAGCATGAGAGCAGCGCTTAAGACACTTTCGCTTCTAGCCCAAGAGAGTGGCGGTAATTCCTGGGCGTTTTTGGGAAAGATGCATGAGCTAGGTCCAGAAGAAGCTGCGATGCATCAAGATATAGCTACTGTGACCGAGCAATTAGGGGTGGATCACTTGGTAGCAATTGGCGAGCGAAATTACCTCGTTTCGTCTAATTCAGAAAAGATCACCAGGCATTTTGCGCCTGACCTGCAATCGGCCCAGAAATTCTTTAAAGAAATTAATTCTGGAGATGCAGTCTTGATAAAAGCTTCAAGAGCTGAAAATTTAAATGAATTAGCTGAAGAGTTATACATTGAATTAAAGTCGAGAGAATCAGAGGAGTAAAAACTTGAGAGGCATTCTAATTTCTGGCCTAACCGCCTTTCTGCTGAGCTTTTTCTTGACGCCATTTTTCATAAGATTTTTATCCAAACGAGGCTATGGGCAGCAAATCAGAGATGACGGCCCCAAATCTCATCATATAAAACATGGCACACCAACAATGGGTGGAGTTGTACTAATTTTTGCAACGATAGTCGGTTATTTTATTTCTCACATAGTTACCGAGGTTCCAATTACTGTTTCGGCATTATTGGTAATTGGGCTTATCGTGGGTTTGGGTCTGATTGGATTCTTAGATGACTGGTTGAAAGTTTTTAAGCAAAGATCATTAGGGCTTCGCGCTCGCGAAAAGATTCTTGGACAATCTCTAATAGCTGGGATTTTTGGATTCTTAGCGACTAGATTCCCAGATGAAATCGGGAATACGCCCAAATCACTTTATCTCTCGACCGTCAGAGACTCCAGTATCAAACTTAGCTTAGTTCTAGTAATTGTTTGGGCAATTCTTATGGTTGTCGGAACGAGTAATGGCGTTAACTTGACTGATGGCTTAGATGGATTGGCTACCGGAGCTGCGATCATGTCATTTCTTGCATTTGTACTAATAGGAGTTTGGAAATTTGGTCAGCGCTGCGAAATAGTTGTAAGTAATTGTTATAACGCGCGCGATCCTCTAGACATGGCAGTTCTTGCAGCTTCACTTGCTGGTGCATGTGCCGGTTTTCTTTGGTGGAATGCTTCGCCAGCGCGGATATTTATGGGAGATACCGGCTCATTAGCACTTGGTGGCGCCTTAGCAGGACTTGCTATGACGTTACGAACAGAACTTTTACTTATTCCAATTGGCGGATTATTTGTTTTAATTACATTATCGGTAATCATTCAAACCACATATTTTAAGATCTCGGGCGGCAAACGAGTTTTCAAGATGGCGCCACTTCAACATCATTTCGAACTTCTGGGCTGGGGTGAAGTAACTATTGTTATTAGATTCTGGATTATTGCCGGCTTATCTGTTGCGGCTGCACTCGGAGTCTTTTACGCGCAATGGGTAGTAGCCTGATATGACATTTCTGTCCGATCTTAAAGATAAGCAGGTTCTTATCTTTGGCGCTGGCGTTACCGGGAAGAGTACTGAAGTTTTTCTAAAAGAATATGGTTGCAAGATAACCGTCATAGATGAAAAGGGAACTGGCGGATCAATCCGGAACTTCAAAGATATTTCTCTTCAAGATTTTAATCTAGCAGTAGTTTCTCCAGGTTGGCGCCTCAATCATCCTTTGATTGAAGAGGCGCGAAGTTTTGGAATTGAATTTTTGTCCGAAGTCGATCTGGCGTGGCGAGTTAAATCTGAACTCAACTCAAATCAAGTTTGGTATGCAATTACAGGAACGAATGGGAAAACAACAACAGTACAAATGGCAGAAAAAATCTTCCAAGAAGGTGGAATTTCAACTCGCGCATGTGGAAATGTGGGAGATACGGTTATTGAGCTTGCCGGAGATTCTTCAATTTCAACTCTAATCTTGGAGTTATCCTCATTCCAATTGAACTGGAGTAATGAATGCCAATTTGCAGCTGGAGCGATTATTAATGTTGCAGAAGATCACATTGATTGGCATGGCACTTTTCAAAATTACTTGGCGGCAAAGATGAAATTAGCGTCGATGTCTCAAAAAATGATCATTAACGGAGATGATGAGAATTTAGCTAAAGTCCGGGACCTAAATTCTCAAACTTATTCTTACACTTTGCAGACTCCTGCAAAAGGTGAAATTGGTTTAGTGGAAAATTTGATTGTAGATAGAGCATTTTCGAATGGTGATGCCGATGTACTTTTTGAACTAAATGATTTAACTCCTTCCGTTCCACACAATGTGGCAAATGCCATGGCAGCTTCGGCTTTAGCTCGAATAGCAAGAGTTTCGCCAGAAGCAATAGCTACCGCGTTACGGAGTTTTAAATTAGATGAACATAGATTGCAACTTATTTTGGATTTCAATGGCATTAAATGGATTGATGATTCGAAGGCAACAAACCCTCACGCAGCAGAGGCGGCGCTTCGATCACAACTAAGCGCAATCTGGATTGCGGGCGGCTTGGCTAAAGATGCCAGAATGGATGAACTTGTTCAGGGGGTTTCGAGCAGAATTAAGTTTGCAATTCTTATTGGTACCGATGCCGGCTTGATTGCAGAGGCTTTGGAAAAATTCGCGCCGCATGTCGGAATTCACTTAATTACGGATAAACAATCAAGTTCGGAATTGATGGATGAAGTAGTCAGAATTGCAGAAAGTCACGCTGAAAGTGGCGACACAGTTTTATTGGCGCCAGCTTGCGCATCTATGGATCAATTCGAGAATTATGCTGATAGAGGCAATAAATTTGCGGATTCGGTTAGGCGGATAGTCGATGTCAAATCATAAATCTCTATTTGCAAGACCGGCTTCTGCCTACTATTTGATTCTAGGTTCGGTTTCAATTCTTTCTGCCCTTGGTATTGTGATGGTCTTAAGCGCAAGCTCCGTACAAGCCCTTTCAGATTCAGGAAACTCATTTGCAGTTGTTTTTAGACAAGCAGTTTTTCTTGCAATCTCCATATTTTTATGTTGGCTCGCCGTAAACTTAAAGCAAAGACTCTGGCTATTGCAGGCCAGATTCGCACTGATAGTTTCAATATGTTTTCTTATAGTTCCACAATTTACGTTTTTAGGTAAAGAAGTTGGCGGAAATCGAAACTGGATTGAAATCGGTAATTTCTCACTTCAGCCAAGTGAGTTTGCCAAATTCGGTTTAATTTTGTGGTGCGCGTTGGTATTAAAGAAGAATGATCTACAGATTGAAAAAACTGGAATTAATAATCCGGTTCCAAGACTCCTTCCCGGAATTCTCATGATCATGGGATTCATCTTGCTTGGCCGCGATTTAGGAACTGCGACAGTAGTTGCCGGGATTGTCTGCGGAATTCTTTTTGTATCAGGTGTAAGTATTAAACATTTTGCAACGCTATTTGCCATTGTTGTTATTGGCGCGATTGCGCTTATTGCCACTAACCAAACGAGACTAAGTCGACTAGCCGCATTTTCTGATCCATTTTCAGAGGAGAACTTTAAGAGTGCTGGCTGGCAACAAGCTCATAGCTTGATGGGCTTAGCATCTGGTGGAATTTTTGGTTCAGGACTTGGCTCCGGAAAGCAGAAATGGGGAAATTTACCGGCAGCGCATACGGATTTTATTTTCTCGGTTATAGGCGAGGAGCTAGGTTTGCTAGGAACGCTTGTAGTTCTTTTTCTCTTTGCCATATTAATTTTGTCGATTTTTCGAGTCGCTCTGCGTGCGGAAAATTCATTTGATAGGTATGTAATTGCTGGAATTGGATCATGGATTGTTATTCAAGTATTGATGAATATCGGTAGCGTTATTAGCGTGCTACCTGTAGTCGGAGTCACGTTGCCATTTATTTCATACGGTGGCTCTTCTTTAATAGCCACCTTTGTCGCTATCGGCTATGTGTTGGGAGTTCTCAAGCGAGATCCAGAAATTGCTCAAGAGTTGTTGGAGCGTAAAAAAGCCAAGATTGCGAAAGGCTAACTAACTTGAAGCAAAGAGTAATTTTTGCAGGGGGCGGTACTGCAGGGCATATTGAGCCGGCTCTTGCTGTAGCGGACTCTCTGCGCAAATTAGCGCCAGAGATTGAATGTCTATTCATTGGAACAAATAGTGGTCTTGAGAAAACATTAGTACCAAAGAGAAATTACCAATTAAGAATTATTCCTAAAGTAGCTTTACCTCGACGAATTTCGATTGCACTCTTGAAATTTCCAATTCAATTTCTTGCTGCCGTAATTGCGGCAAATCGAATCTGCAGGGGAGCATCCGCTCTGGTTGGCTTTGGTGGTTATGTAAGCGCTGCTGGTTACATCGCAGCGGGAATCAACGCCATTCCCATTATCGTCCACGAGGCAAATGCCAAACCAGGATGGGCAAACAAGCTCGGAAGAAAATTGGCAACTGTAACGGCTGTAAATTTCTTCTCAATCAGCAAAAGTTGGCCAAATTCCTTTTTAACTGGAATGCCAATAAAGAGAGAGATTGCAGATTTATCAGATCTCGATTACGACAAACGTTTAGAGCTTCGATCGAAACATCTAAGAGAATTACGCTTAAAGCCAGAGATTCCAGTGATCGCTGTTTTCGGCGGGTCGCAAGGTTCTAAGTCGATCAATACAGCAATCGCTGATTTTTTAACTAGTGAAAAATCAAAGCAAGTCCAGATAATCCATGCCCTTGGTCCATTAAATGATCTTCCCGCAGGTACGGAAAATTACCGACCCATGGCGTATTTTGAGGATATGGCAAGTATCTACCTGATTGCTGATCTCCTCGTGACCCGAAGTGGTGCTGTCACTTGTGCGGAGATTCAATCCACAAATTCTCGAGCAATCTTGGTGCCTTTACCTCATGGAAACGGCGAGCAAATGATAAATGCCAGAGAATTAGAAGGGCAGGGTTTTGCAAAAATTGTAGATGAAACGGAGTTCAGTGGGCAATGGCTTATTGAAAACCTACTGAATTCCATAACTACGCTAAAAGAGAAACGGATTGAAAATAGCAAACTCCATGTTCAGGCATCGGAGAAGATAGCTAAATTGATTTTAGATAATATGAAAGATGCTAGTTGATATATGAATTCAAAGAGCATATCTGAATTAAAAACTCACTTTGTTGGCATTGGCGGGTCTGGCATGAGTGGAATAGCGAAGGTAATCGCAGCCCGAGGTGGTTCAGTTTCCGGAAGTGATATTCATGATTCCACAGCTTTAGACGGCCTGAGGGCGCAAGGAATCAAAATTTTCATTGGTCACGATAGTTCGAATATAGATGGCGCTGATTTATTAGTTAAATCAAGTGCGATACCAGATTCAAACCCGGAAATTGTTGCGGCCAATTCTCGAGGGATAAAAATTCTTGGACGCGCTGAAGCGCTAGCGGAGTTGCTAATTAACAGACGTTCAATTGCCATTGCTGGGACTCATGGAAAGACGACAACAACTTCTATGTTGACTGTAGCCTTACAGCGAAGCGGACTAGACCCATCTTTTGCAATCGGAGCGTCCATAAAAAATTCTGGAACGAATGCGCATCATGGTTCAGGCGATATCTTTGTCGTTGAGGCCGATGAATCAGACGGATCGTTCACTTCGTATCGACCCACGGGTGCTGTTATTACTAACATCGAACTTGACCATGTCGATAATTTCAAAGACCTGGCTGAGATTGACCGGCTTTTCTTAAATTTTTCCAATACAGTCTCAGAGTTTCTTGTACTTTGTAGCGACGATCCAGGTGTGCAACGCTTGATTAGTCATTTGCAGAAAAGCTCCTTGAAGATTGTCACATATGGCTCTAATGGGGATCCCGACTATTTGATTAATCGAGTAGTGCTAAATCCAAAGAACTCTCTAGCTCGAGTTACGGCGAAAGGCCGAGTGTTAGGAGAACTTAATCTGTCGGTACCAGGGGGGCATAATCTTCTGAATGCCTTGGGTGCTCTTGCAGCATCTCTTGAAATTGGCGCTCCTATTCAAAGCGCAATTGAAGGTTTGAACTCATTTACGGGAGCGCGGAGACGATTTGAAATTAAAGGATCTGTAAATGGCGTCACTGTTGTTGATGATTATGGACATCACCCCACCGAAATCAAAGCAACTCTTGAAACTGCCAGCCGTTATTCGGGAGCTGGAAGAGTTATTGTTATTTATCAACCTCATAGATTCTCACGAACACAGGCATTTCTTGATGAGTTTGCAGAGCAATTATCAAAAGCGGATCACACTTATCTTTTAGAAATATACCCAGCAGGCGAGCAACCTATACCGGGAATTACGTCGGCAGCGATTGCCAAGAGGATGGATCGTGACAAAGTTACTTATGAACCTTCTATGACTGAAGTTATTTCCAAAGTTATTACAAATGCAAAAAGTGGCGATCTGGTACTAACCCTGGGCGCGGGTGACGTTAGCTCTCTTGCACCGCTGATTTTGGAAAATTTACAAAATAAATGATTAGTGGAGTAAAGAGAACTCTAATCATTCCAGTTACCTTATCTTTATTGGCGGCTTTAACTTACTTATTCGGTTGGTCAAATTTTTTCCCAGTTAAGAAAATTACGTATCTTGAAAGCGAGAATAAAATAGTTAGTCAGCTCAAGTTAGAGATTGCAAAATCACCAAGAGTAATATCGATTGGTCAACCTCTGGCTAGAGTTGATAAGCGGGCGATTGCCACCCGAATGCGCAATCTAGTTTGGGTTGAGAACGTAAATATTTCCAGAAACTTCATCAGCGGTGAGGTAAAAATTGATGTTGATCCTAGAGATGCAATTGCAATCTTGGATCAAAATTCCAATAATCAAATTGGCTTTCTAGATCAGAATCTTGAGATTTTCTATCTGGCGGCAGATCAAGTCGCAGATGCACAGGCGGCAGGACAGGTCGATTGGAGCGGGTTGCCAAGAGTAAAGATCACTACTCAAAACGATCTTAAAGCTGATGTTGCTCTCCTTCTAGGAGAACTAGAGCGGGTTGACGCAAGAGTTCTTTATCTTTCCGCTACAAACAGCGAGAAATTTCGAAGCCAAGTCGAAATCGCAGGGCGAGAGTTGGATGTTTTTTGGGGAAGTGTCAATGAATTCCCGCTCAAATACGAAGTTTTACTTCGATTAATGGCACTAAAGGAGAATCGAAAAGCAAACTTTTTTGATCTATCAACACCATTATCGCCAGTGGTCGGACCATAAGAATTCTCAATTAAATTTTATGAATCCATCAACTATCGATTAGACAAAAGCAAAATAAAAATCGTGTCGGTGTTTGCCCCTGACCTACTCCACGCATACTTTTGCCAACACATTTAAGGGAAACCTTGACTCTCAAGTAGAGAATTAGGGTTTGAAAAGGGGCTCAACGTGGCAACACCACAGAATTATTTAGCAGTCATCAAAGTTGTAGGAATTGGTGGCGGCGGTGTAAATGCAGTTAATCGAATGATCGATGCTGGTTTAAAAGGTGTTGAATTCATTGCAATTAATACTGATGCCCAAGCGCTTCTAATGAGCGATGCTGATGTAAAACTAGATATCGGAAGAAAATTAACAAGAGGATTAGGTGCAGGAGCAAATCCTGAAATAGGAAAGCAAGCTGCTATTGATCACACAGAAGAAATTGAAGAAGTACTACGTGGTTCAGATATGGTTTTTGTTACCGCGGGTGAAGGCGGCGGAACAGGTACAGGCGGCGCACCGGTTGTTGCAAAAATTGCAAAAAGTCTTGGCGCATTAACTGTTGGTGTTGTTACTAAGCCTTTCAGTTTTGAAGGAAAGCGAAGAACTAGTCAAGCAGAAATTGGAATTGAAGAACTTCGTGATGAAGTTGATACATTAATTGTAATTCCGAATGATCGATTACTTTCGATCTCAGATCGTTCAATCTCTGCGCCAGAAGCTTTTAAGACCGCTGACCAAGTACTTCTTTCAGGCGTTCAAGGTATTACAGATTTGATTACAACCCCGGGCCTAATCAATCTTGATTTTGCAGATGTAAAAAGCGTGATGGATGGCGCGGGATCTGCCCTGATGGGAATTGGTTCAGCGCGTGGCGAAGCTCGTGCAACCCGTGCTGCAGAGTTAGCAATCTCCTCCCCGTTATTGGAGGCATCAATTGAAGGTGCTCATGGAGTTCTGCTCTCTATTGCTGGCGGTTCCGATCTTGGATTATTTGAAATAAGCGAAGCTGCAGAACTTGTTGCGAAATATGCACATCCGGACGCCAACATTATTTTTGGAACTGTAATAGATGATTCACTCGGGGATGAGGTTCGAGTTACAGTTATCGCTGCCGGTTTTGAAGGTGGCGTACCTAAGCGAGTATCAGTTCCAGTGCTCAATTCTGCTTCATTAAATGGCCAAGCTGATCCGATTCCTGCAAATGATCCAATCTCAGTTGCCATGGATGCACCTGAGCAGCCAACTAAGCGGAGGATTACTTTTGAAGAGTTAGTTGCCGAGGATGATATCGACGTCCCAGACTTTATGAAGTAGGGATGGCAAAGACTTTATTTTCAACGCGCTCTGGTGGCGTGAGCAAAGGCGCATTCGAATCATTTAATTTGGCATTGCATGTTGGCGATTCTCAAATTGATGTCCAGGAAAATCGAAAAAGGCTCGCAGAGCGAATCGGAATTCCGGTAACTCATATTTTCTACATGAATCAAGTTCATGGAAATTCAGTATATGAAATCACGGAAAATTCTAATGTCGAATTTTATCCGCAAGCGGATGCCTTATTTACGATGCGAAAAGATTGCGCATTAGTTACTTTGATTGCTGATTGCACGCCTCTTCTCTTGAGTTCAAAGGATGCTATAGCAGCAGTTCATGTTGGCAGGAAAGGACTAATTGCGGGAATCTTTGAAGAAACTTTGAAAAGATTCATTGCAAGTGGAATATCTGCAGAGGAAATTGAAGCAGAAATCGGTCCGGCAATCTGCGGTAACTGCTACGAACTCGATCAAAAAACTTATCAAGAGGTAGTAGCGGCAAGCCCGGAAGCGGGTTTTGATTCATCAAGGTGCTGTGTTGATGTTAGCGCTGGCCTTAAGGCTAAATTGAGAAAGGCAGGAGTACCTTTTAAAGCTTCAGATCTTTGCGTTAATCATGATCCCGGATACTTTTCATATCGCCGGGATGCGGTCACAGGAAGGCAAGCTGGAGTAATTTGGCAATGACAAATTCTGAATTTGAAATTAGAACTAAGGAAATCAGCGAGCGACTTGAAGCAATCAAGAGCGAGATTCCAAAAAACGTCAAACTAATTGTTGTCACCAAAACCTTTCCAGTAAGCGATATTGAGATTCTCTATAAATTGGGGGTAAGAGATTTTGGAGAGAATCGCGATGAAGAAGGATCAGTTAAGTCGGAAAAGATTGAGCGAGATGCGATTTGGCACTTTCAAGGCCGCATTCAGGGAAAGAAAATTAAATCACTAGTTAATTGGAGTGATTTCATCCATTCACTAGATTCCAAAGAGCATGCCAGAAAAATCTCAGATTATGCAAGGAATGTAGGTAAAGTGCCGAGTATTTTCATTCAAATAAATCTGGATGCAAATAATCGGAGGGAAAATAGAAGTGGTATAGATCCGGCCGAGATAACTTCGTTCGCCGAAGAAGTTTCAGAACTTGAGTCCATTTCTATTGTTGGAGTTATGGGTGTTGGACCCCTTGGGGAAGACCCCCGTCCAGGCTTCGAACTACTTTACGAATCGTCGCAAGAATTGCAGAAAATAAACCCGAGGGCTTCAAATATCTCTGCGGGAATGAGCGATGATTATCGAATTGCCATCCAATTCGGCGCGACACATATCAGGTTAGGAAGTTCAATCCTCGGTTCGAGATAGTTCTGAGCCTAAAATTTACTCATGTCTAATGCCCTGCGAAGAATGACAAATTATCTAGGCTTAACTGAAGACGATGGCTCGGTAGCTGAAACGAATATTCGCCCAGCAGTCAAGGTTCCTGCCAAGAGCGCTCCTGCCAAATTATCTGTGGCACAGACTTCACAACCTTCTGCACAGCCTCTTGATCGAATCGTGACGATTACTCCTCGCTTTTATAGCGAAGCAAGAGCAATTGGTGAGTATTACCGCGAAGGTAATCCAGTAATTATGAATTTAAGCGATATGGAAGAAGCCGAACGTAAGCGATTAATTGATTTTGCATCCGGATTAGTTTTCGGACATGCGGGGACAATAGAACGCGTTACTTCCAAAGTCTTCCTCTTAACTCCACCAAATGTGACTGTCAGTGGTGAAGAAAAAAGCGCAGCCGCGCAAGCAAGTTTCTTCAATCAGAGTTGAGTTAATTGCTTAACTTAACCGGTTTAATTGTCTTTGCACTGAATTTATTCTTGTTGGCCCTTTTTGCACGTCTAATTCTTGATTACGTAAGAATGTTCAAACCTGATTGGCGACCCAGAGGAATCTTGTTGCCCCTAGCAGAGATCATTTACTTGCTAACGGATCGTCCGCTTTCATTTGTAAGAAGATTTATTCCGCCGTTACGGATTGGCCCAGTAGCGCTCGACCTATCTTTCATCGTCCTGTTTTTTGCAGTCTCCATACTTGCCGAAATACTTGTCTGATTAGAAGTTTTATTTAACTTTCGTTAGTTGAAGTCCAAGTTGTAGCTCTGAATCTCCAAGTCTTAACGATTCATCTCTGGCGAATTCCAACGCTAATACTTCATCCATGATGTGATCTTTAGCTTGCGCAATTGCCTCAGCAGAATCTGGTGAGGAATTCCAAAGTACATTTATTCGATCGCTAACATCAAGGCCTAGCGCCTTACGCTCATCTTGGATTGCACGAATCGCTTCTCTGACAATTCCCTTATTGATTAGTCGTTGGTCTAAGGCTAGATCTAATGCAACGCTCTCGCCAGAATGAGATGCTACTGACCATCCAGATCGCGGGGTCTCAGTGATTACTAAATCTGTTTCTTCAATTTCAGCTACCCCCTGAGAGTAGGGGAGTTCCAGTTTTCCAGATTGTCGAATCTTTTTTACCATTACGGTGGCATCTGTTTCGCTAATCAATTTTGCAATTTCTTGGACTGCACCTCCGTACTTACTACCTAAGGTACGAAAGTTTGCTTTTATAGTGACATCTACTAAATCACCATCAGAAGCCGACAGATCATCCAAATTCTCAACGTTTAGTTCGTCAGCAATCTGATCTTTTAGCTCTGTGGCTAACGAA
The DNA here is from genome assembly GCA_964428285.1 of uncultured Clavibacter sp. GTDB lineage: Bacteria > Actinomycetota > Actinomycetes > Nanopelagicales > Nanopelagicaceae > MAG-120802. The sequence continues at coordinate 44,148 of CAYRXG010000001.1, read as the reverse complement.
CTCCAGCCAGTTGCAGCAATCAGCGCTCTGGAAAGTGGCTGTCTAATTTTCTGTTGTGATTGCGCCCTTGCCGCCCTTCCAAGTTCAACGAGACGACGAGTTTGCGCAACATCTTTAGAAAGTTTTTCATCTACTAACTTCTCATCAGCAATCGGGAAATCAGCAAGGTGGACAGACGAAGTTTTTTGCGGATTGACTTTTCTAAAGAGTACTTGCCAGACATGCTCTGTTATGAATGGAACCATCGGAGCCATCAAGAGAGTCAAAGTTTCTAGGGATTCCTCGAGAGTTGCTAGCGCTGCAATGTCGCCATCCCAGAATCTTCTTCTGGATCTTCTAACATACCAATTAGATAGATCATCTATAAATTTGGAGATTCTTTCGCCTACTTCTTGCGAATCGAAATTTTCGTAAGCGTTATCAACATCTGAAATGAGTTTATTTAATTCGCCAATTATCCATCTATCCATCATGGGGCGTTTAGTAACTTCAGGCGCATTGCCAGGTTGATAATCAGAAGCAGATGCATAAAGCGCCAAGAAAGAAACTGTGTTCCAGTATGTAAGTAGGGTTTTCCTAACAACTTCAGAGATGGTTTCGTGTCCTACTCTTCGAGCGCTCCATGGAGATCCCGCTGCCAGCATGTACCAACGGACTGCATCAGCGCCATGCTTATCCATTAATGGAATTGGCTCCAAAACATTTCCAAGATGCTTACTCATTTTCCGGCCATCTTTATCCAGAATGTGACCAAGGCATAAGACGGTTTTGTAAGAGGATTTATCAAAAACCATAGTTCCAATAGCCATCAAGGTATAGAACCAGCCACGTGTTTGATCGATCGCTTCGCAGATAAAATCTGCTGGATATGCTTCATTAAATTTCTCTACAGAGCCAGGTTTATGGGGATAGCCCCATTGTGCAAAAGGCATTGATCCAGAGTCATACCAGCAATCAATTACCTCAACAGTTCGTTTCATTTCAGAATTGCAGGTTTCACAAGGGAATGTAACTTCGTCTACATATGGACGATGAAGTTCAAGATTAGTTAAATCTCGACCAGCCCTTGCAGATAATTCGCTCTTTGAAGCAATTGCAATCTCATGTGAATTTTCACATTTCCAGATCGGTAGCGGGGTTCCCCAATAACGATTTCGGGAGAGTGCCCAATCAACATTGTTGTTTAGCCAATCGCCATACCTGCCATTCTTAATGGTTTCAGGATGCCAGTCCGTATTTTGATTTTCGCGAATTAAATCGCTTTGAACTTTAGTAGTTCTTATATACCAAGAAGGTTGAGCGTAATAAATAAGGGGAGTATGGCAACGCCAACAATGAGGATAAGAGTGTTCATATGGTTGGTGTCGAAATAAGACTCCGCTTTCGCGCAATTTCTTAACTAGCGGCTTATCGGCCTCTTTGAAGAATAAGCCGCCAACAAGTGGAACGTTATCTTCGAAGTGACCATTTGCTGCAACAGGATTAACTACCGGCAAGTCATATTTGCGACAAGTTGCTAAATCGTCTGCTCCGAAAGCGGGGGACTGGTGAACCAGTCCGGTGCCGTCCTCCACTGTTACATAATCAGCAAGGACAATAAAATGTGAATCCGGGATATCAATTAGATCCAAAGGTCTTTTGTATGTAACTCGCTCGAGTTCTCTGCCAGTAAGGGTCTTAAGTGTCTTGTATTCGCCTAAAATTTTTGCAAGAGGTTCAGCAACAACAAGAACTTCGTCAAGAGAGTCGGGCTTATCTGCTTCTTTCGCTTTCGATACAACTAGATATGTAACCTCTGGATTTACTGCAACAGCGGTATTCGAAACTAGCGTCCAAGGTGTCGTCGTCCAAACCAATAGATTTGCATTTAGTTCGCTTAGTTCACCACTTGTAATCGGAAAACGTACATAAACCGAAGGATCTGTTACGGTCTCGTAACCTTGAGCAAGCTCATGATCTGAAAGCCCGGTTCCGCATCTCGGACAATATGGAGCGACGCGATGATCTTGCGCTAGTAAACCCTTCTTGTGAATCTGGGCTAGTGACCACCATACGCTTTCAATATATTCATCTGACATAGTCCAATACGCTTCATCAAAGTCAACCCAGAAACCCATTCGTTCTGTCATTTGCGTGAATGCGCCGACGTGACGTTGTACAGATTCACGACACTTTTCGTTAAAAGCGGCAATACCAAACTTTTCGATATCGCCTTTTCCAGAAAAACCTAATTCTTTTTCTACAGCAATCTCAACTGGAAGGCCATGACAATCCCAACCAGCTTTTCTAATTACATGCTTTCCTTTCATAGTATGAAATCTCGGGAAAACATCCTTAAAAACTCGAGCTTCTATGTGATGAGTTCCAGGCATGCCATTTGCAGTTGGCGGGCCTTCATAGAAAGTCCATGACTCACCAGATTGACGTTGCGCAACGCTCTTATGAAATATTTCCTGAGTTCGCCAAAAATCGAGAATCTCTTTTTCCGTCGCAGGTAAATCGATTTGCGGGTTGAGAGTTTGATAAGTGGATTTACTTGCCATGCTCAACCTCCAATTCAGATCCCACGAAATTTTCGTTGGATTTGGAGGGGCGATCAAAGACCGCGGTACCACCCGCCTTGCTCTATATGAGCCACTTATTAATTGTTGGGTCTACGTGAGCTTCTTGCTCATTTCTTCCAACTCGCTCGCAGGTGATTGCCTGGTCAAAGCGAAACTTCAGATGAGAATTGTAATCCATCGTGGCGAGTGGCAATTGCTCCTTTAAAGCCCTAGCCTTCGGCGCTGTGCCAATAAAAAAGAAGCTAGCAAAGGCGGTCGCCAAGATGAAGAAGGCTCCTGCCAAGAAAGCTTCTGCCAAGAAACCTGTAAATAAGAGCACCGCTAAGAAGGTCGCGAATAAAAAAACTAAGCCCGCAGCTAGCAAATCAAAGAGTTCTTCCAAAGTACTTTCGGCAAAGGCTAAGCCTGCTAAATCCACCGTTAAGCCAAAACTAGGCGGCAAGAAAGCTCCAACGGAGATTATTAAAGGTCAGCATAAGACTGCATTGACAAGTAGTACCGCAAAAGGTGCAACAACAATTTCTGTATATAAGCCAGAAGTCGAAGATAGCGGCGTTGTAGTCGTAGAAGAGAAGCGATTAGTTCTGCCGCCACCTATAAGGAAAGCTAAACCAGGGAAAAAGCCGGCGCCACTTAAGCCGATAAAAGCCGCACCAGCCCCATTGATTGTTAGTGAGGGTGCGGAAAACTGGAGCGCTCTAGAATTAAAGTCAATTAGAGCCGAACTTGCTAAAGATTTGATTAGATTGAAAGAAGAACTAGCAGAAGTTGAGAGCGAGATGGATGCGCTTATTGAAGCATCCGGAGTGGGCGCCGGCGACGATCAAGCCGACGCTGGAACAAAGACTTTTGAGCGCGAGCATGAAATGTCTCTGGTCTATAACGCAAGAGATATGGTTCTACAGACAGAGCGCGCGCTAGAGCGCATCGACAACAAGTCGTATGGCCGCTGTGAAGATTGTGGCAATCCTATTGGTAAAGCTCGACTCAAAGTTTTCCCGCGAGCAACTCTTTGCATGACATGCAAGCAGAAAGAAGAACGCCGCTAAAGTCGTCACGTGCAACTAGCGCGCGACGACTATTCATTTTTATTGCATCTATAACTTTTACTCTTGATCTGGCTACAAAGAATTGGGCCGAGAGATTCCTTCAGGGAAGTGAACCGATAAAAGTAATTGGTGATTTTCTCAAATTAACCTATGCAACCAATCCTGGAGCAGCCTTTAGTTTCTTTGAGGATGCTACTTTGCTTCTTTCGGCGCTTAAACTTGCAGTTGTCGGATTTATTATTTTCTTTATTCGCCAAGTAACAAATAAATACTGGGTGGCAGCTCTGGCGCTGCTGCTAGGTGGAGTATTGGGCAACTTATATGACCGCGTTTTGCGGCCACCAGGTGTGTGGCGCGGTGAAGTAATCGATTGGATCGAACTTCCGAATTGGCCGGTATTTAACTTGGCAGATAGCGCAATCGTGTGTGCTGGAATCGCAATGACAGTTTTAGCATTATTCAATATCTCACATATAGCCAAGAATGATGGCAAAGGTGATCATGACTGATCGGGAAAAACGACAGATTTTGATTGATGAATCCCTTGATGGTGAACGGGTTGATGTCGCATTGTCAAAGGCGCTAGAACTTTCAAGGAGCGCTGCTGCTGATTTGCTAAACGCAGGCGATGTGAAGCAAGGAAAGAAGCTACTTTCAAAATCCGATCGCGTGACGATTGGAGATCGAATAGAAGTAACAATGCCAGCTCATGTTGATCCTCTAGATTTCACAAAAGTAATTAGTGACGAAATTTCTATCGTCTATGACGATGAAGATGTAGTAGTAGTTGATAAGCCGGTCGGAACTGCGGCACATCCCAGCCCAGGATGGAAAGGCCCAACCGTACTTGGTGATTTAATTTCGAAGGGATTTAGAATCTCAACTTCTGGATCGGAAGAACGAAAAGGCATCGTGCAACGTCTAGATGTTGGCACTACCGGTTTGATGATGGTCGCCAAGAACGAAGATTCTTATATAAAACTTAAAGATCAATTTCGGGAACGAAAAGTTTCCAAGGTTTATCATGCTCTCGTTCAAGGGCATATGGATCCAGCCGAGGGAACAATTGATGCGCCTATCGGACGCCATCCAAAAGAAGATTATCGATTTGCAGTTGTTGCAGACGGTAAACCAAGCGTTACTCACTTTTCACTCATTGAATTATTTCCGAGCGCCACATTATTGAAAGTTGAATTGGAAACGGGTCGAACTCATCAGATTCGAGTACATTTCAGCGCTTTAAGGCATCCTCTTGTTGGAGATCTTGCTTACGGTGCAGATCCGGTCTTGGCCGAACGTCTCGAATTGCGACGTCCCTGGCTCCATGCAATTGAACTTGAATTTCTCCAACCTAGAACCGGTGAGCGAATTCACCTTCAATCAACTTATCCAAGCGACTTAAAACGCGCCCTCTCGCTTTTGGCCGTTAAGTCCTAGCTGGGGAGTAATCTCGCCGACCGTGAGCAAGGGTTTCGTTCATCTACACGTACATACCGAATATTCAATGCTCGATGGGGCTGCACGAATTGATCAATTGGCGCAAGAGGTAAAACGGCAGGGTGAATCTGCTATCGCAATTACTGATCACGGACATGTTTTTGGTGCATTCGATTTCTATAAAACGATGAAAGCTGCGGGCGTAAAACCAATAATTGGTATCGAGGCTTACGTTGCACCAGAATCAAGATTTGAAAAACGTCGAGTTCGATGGGCCGATGGTGGAGAGGATGATGTATCTGGTGGTGGCGCGTATACCCACATGACCCTTCTTGCACAAAATAATGAGGGCCTATCAAATTTATTTAAGTTATCTTCACTTGCATCGTTAGAAGGTTTCTATTACAAGCCACGGATGGATATCGAGTTACTGGAAAAATACGGAAGCGGATTAATTGCTACAACGGGTTGCCCTGGTGGTGAAATTCAAACTCGATTACGTATGGGCGCATACAACGAAGCTCGTGCCGCTGCCGCAAAATATCTTGAAATTTTTGGCACCGGTAACTACTTCGTTGAAATAATGGATCACGGCTTAGAAATTGAGAACCGAGTAAAGAATGATTTGTTGAAGCTAGCTAAAGATTTAGGCTTGCCATTAGTAGCCACAAATGATTTGCACTATACATTTGCAAAAGATGCCAGACATCATGAAGCCCTGTTATCAGTCCAATCAGGTAGTACTTTGGCAGATCCCAAGCGATTTAAATTTGATAGTGACGAGTTTTATCTAAAGGACGCTGCAACTATGCGTCAGATCTTTAGCGGCTTGGAAGAAGCCTGCGATAACACGCTCTTAATTGCAGAACGATGCAATGTGACTTTGCGCGAAAATGAGAATTTGCTCCCTAAGTTTCCAGTACCAGCCGGAGAAGATGAAAGCACTTGGCTAATCAAGCGAGCAAGAACTGGACTTGCGGAGAAGTTTCCTGCGGGAGTGCCAGAAAACTATTTGAGTCGTCTTGAGTTTGAACTAGAAGTAATGACAAAGATGGGATTTGCCGGTTACTTCTTGGTCGTTTCAGACCTTGTTGCTTATGCAAAATCAATTGGAATTCGAGTTGGCCCAGGTAGAGGATCAGCTGCTGGATCTCTTGTCTCTTTCACTTTAGGGATTACCGCACTTGATCCTATTGAACATGGTTTGTTATTCGAACGTTTCTTAAACCCAGATCGAATTTCCATGCCCGATATAGATTTGGATTTTGATGAAAGACGGCGTGGCGAAATGATTCGGTACGCAATCGAAAAATATGGCGAAGATCGTGTGGCACAGATAATCACCTTCAATACCATCAAATCAAAACAAGCTATTAAGGATGCAACAAGAGTACTTGGTTATCCATTTGCGTTGGGGGATAAGTTAACCAAAGCGTTACCTCCTTCGATTATGGGAAAAGATATTTCCTTAGCTGGGGTATTTGATAAAGAGAATGAGCGCTTTCAAGAAGCCCAAGAGTTTCGAAACATTTACGAAGAAGATACTGATGCCAAAACCATTGTTGATATGGCTAGAGGCCTCGAAGGCTTAAAGCGGCAGCCGGGAGTCCATGCCGCAGGTGTGATTCTTAGTCGCGAACCTCTTTTGGAAGTAATTCCGATACATCGCCGAGATACAGATGGCGCCACGATTACTCAATTCGATATGGGGGCGTGCGAGGCAACCGGACTTCTAAAGATGGACTTTCTCGGACTGCGAAACCTCTCTGTTTTAGATGATTGCATTGCAAATATCGAAAAGAATCAAGGCAAAAGAGTTGTCCTTGAAGATCTTCCATTGGGAGATAAAAAAACTTTTGAACTTCTTTCAAGAGGTGAAACTCTTGGAGTATTTCAATTAGATAGCGCTCCGATACGTGCATTACTTAGGTCCATGGTGCCAGATTCATTTGCGGATATTTCAGCCGTGATTGCTCTCTATCGTCCCGGTCCGATGGGAGTCAATGCTCATAATGATTATGCCGATCGCAAGAATAAGCGCAAGCGAATTGAGCCAATTCATCCGGAGTTACAAGATGCCTTGAGTGAAATTCTTGATGACACATATGGATTGATTGTCTATCAAGAACAAGTCATGGCGATTGCTCAAAAAGTTGCTGGCTTCTCACTTGCTCGCGCAGATCTCCTTCGTAAGGCGATGGGTAAAAAGAATAAGGAAATTCTTGATAAAGAATATGTGCATTTTGAAGCCGGTATGTCTAAAAATGGATTTTCTAGTGCCGCAATCGAAGAATTATGGAAGACCCTAATTCCATTCTCGGACTATGCATTTAATCGCGCCCATAGCGCAGGCTACGGTGTCATTTCATTTTGGACAGCGTATCTAAAAGCGAATTTTCCGACTGAATATATGGCGGCATTATTAACCAGCGTTCAGCACGATAAAGACAAAACTGCCTTGTATCTAAGTGAATGTCGAAGAATGGGAATTAAAGTTCTGGCACCCGATGTAAATGAATCAGATGCCGCTTACACGCCAATTGGAACTGATATTCGTTTTGGATTGGCGGCTGTAAGAAATGTTGGCGAAAATGTCGTTGCGTCAATCGCAAAGAATCGCAATGAAAAAGGGAAGTTCACATCTTTTAATGACTTTTTGGCAAAGGTTGATGCGACTGTTTGTAATAAGAAAACGATCGAATCTTTGATCAAAGCTGGTGCTTTTGATTCTTTAGGCCATACTCGAAAAGGTTTAATGACAATTTATTTGGAAGCCATTGATTCCGTTGCTGAAGTAAAGCGCGCAGAAGCGATTGGCCAGTTTGATCTTTTCGGAAGTGGGAGTGATAACCCGCAAAGCGTCTCGGGAATTTCAGCGCAGATCCCAGATGGCGAATGGGATAAGCCACTCTTGTTATCTTATGAAAGAGAGATGTTGGGTTTGTATGTCTCTGATCATCCACTCCTTGGAGTCGAGCATGTGTTAAAAAGCGTTCGCGATATAACTATTAGCCAACTTTTTGAAGATGGAGTTCAGCACGAAAGTATCGTCACTATTGCTGGATTAATAACGAATGTTCAAAGAAAGGTTAGCCGCCAGGGATCTTCATGGGCGATAGTTACTTTGGAAGATCTTGAAGGTGCAATCGATGTACTCTTCTTCTCGAACTCATATCAACAACATGCATTAAATCTAATCGAGGATCGTATTGTTGCTGTTCGAGGAAGAATTGATAAGAGAGAAGAAACGCCACGAGTCGCGGCGATGGATTTATCTTTACCCGATATCAATCAAGCCCCAATTGGTCCTTTCATCATCAAAGTTGAAGCAGAGCGATGTACGCCTCCAGTTGTAGATCGCATGAAAGAGATTTTGAGATCGCACCCTGGAACGCGAGAAGTTCATCTACGTATCGAAGGTGGCGCGAAAGAGACAACTTTTAGACTAGATGACGGTTTACGCATTACTGCCTCACCCGGACTTAGCGCAGACTTAAAATCTATTCTTGGACCAGATTGCTTGGTTTAATTACTGAGCGCCTTCGTTCGAGCACTCTCTAGACTTAGCTAATGTCCAGTTTTGAGCAGTTAGAACTTCTGCCCGCACTTGATGTTAAGGGCGGCAAATCTGTAAGAATTTCATTGACTCAAAATGCAACTGAAACTTTTGAATCTAACCCGCTAGAAGTTGCCCAAAAGTTTATTGAAATAGGTGCAAAGTGGCTTCACTTAGTTGATTTAGATGCCGCGTATGGATCGGGCGAAAATCGGGAATTGCTCGTTGAATTGATTTCTAATCTTGAAGTGAAGGTTCAGTTATCAGGAGGCATTAAAGATAATGATTCTTTGGAATTTGCTATGGCAACTAGGTGTTTTCGAGCGAATATTGGAACAACTGCTTTATCAAACATGAATTGGATAAGAGAAGCATTGGAAAAATATGGTGAGAGATTAGTAATTGGACTTGATATACGAGGTCGCGATTTACTCGCTCGGGGGAGCAACATTTTGATAAAGGATTTCAAGTCAATAGTTAAGCAATTAGATGAGCTAGGTGCCCGAAGATACGTTGTAACGGACGTTGATAAGGATGGATCGCTAACAGGTCCAAATTTTCGCTTATTAGATGAGATTCTGGAGATAACAGATCGACCGATCGTATGGTCAGGAGGAGTTTCGAGCCTAGATGAATTGGAGAGCCTGCGTTCGAGTGCCGGTAAAGGCCTGGAAGGCGTCATAATTGGCAAAGCGTTTTACCAAGGCGAACTCTCTTTCCCCGAAGCACTAGGAGTGTGCAGCAGATAATGTTTTCTGGCACTGGCAAGACTCCAATCTCCCTCGAAGAATTTAAGAAATACGCTGAAAGTTATAACGTCATTCCAATTGCAGAAAGTTTTCTTGCAGATAGTGAAACGCCTCTTACCCTTTATTCAAAACTTACTAAACATGCTCCCAACACTTTCTTGTTGGAGTCAGCTGAAAACGGTGGAAGTTGGGCCAGGTATTCGTTTATTGGAGTTTCGAGCCAAGCTACGTTAATTGAGAAATCTGGCGTTGCGCAATGGCTTGGAACGCCACCGGCCGGAGCGCCGTCCGGAATTGATCCTCTCAAGGCGCTTGCGATAGCTGGTTCACATCTGCGAACACCTCGAATTTCGGGTTTACCTAGATTAACCAGCGGACTAGTTGGCTATCTTGGCTATGACTCGGTACGAAGATTAGAGAATTTACCGGATTTAAATCCAGATGAACTTGGACTGCCAGAAATGGCATTTATGCTTACAACTGACCTTGCAATTTATGATCACTTACAAGGCACCGTAACTTTGATTGCGAATGCAATCAATTGGGATGGTTCTAAAGAGCGAGTGAATGAGGCTTACGAAAATAGCCTAAATCGACTTGCTGCCATGAAGAACCTTTTAAAAGAACCATTACTGACTCCGCTTACATATCTAGACGATAAATCACCAGCTGAATTCAGTCGAAAAACTAGTTCTGCAGATTTCTGCGACAAGGTAAATAAAATCAAGGAAGAAATCAAAAGCGGTGAAGCGTTTCAAGTGGTTCTTTCGCAACGTTTTGAGATGGAAAACCAAGCCGATCCATTCGATGTGTACCGGATGTTAAGATTGCATAATCCGAGTCCATATATGTTTTTGCTCAGATTTTCTGATGGTCTTAGCGTTGTAGGTTCTAGTCCAGAAGCTTTGGTAAAAGTAACAGATGGCGAAGTCATGGTTCATCCAATTGCAGGAACACGTAAACGCGCGCAAGATCCAGCCGAAGATATTCGACTTGGCGATGAACTTCTTTCAGATCCGAAAGAGCGGGCAGAGCATTTAATGTTGGTAGATCTGGGACGCAATGATTTAGGACGAGTTTGTAATCCAGGGACGGTAAATGTTGTTGAGTTTATGCAAATCGAGAGGTATTCCCATGTAATGCATATCGTCTCAACGGTAACGGGACAGTTAAAGAAGGAATTGGCGCCGATAGATGCACTTTATGCGGTATTCCCAGCGGGAACTCTCTCCGGAGCTCCCAAACCTCGTGCGATGGAGATCATTGAGGAACAGGAAAAATCAAAAAGAGGAATCTACGGCGGAGCAATTGGATATCTAGATTTCACTGGGAACTTGGATACTTGTATCGCAATTCGAACTGCAATTTTGAAAGATGATAAAGCATATGTGCAGGCGGGCGCTGGCGTTGTAGCAGATTCAAAACCTGAAAATGAAGATGCAGAATGTTTAAATAAAGCAGCAGCCGTTCTTGGTGCCATTTCGTCCGCAAACAAATTGAGGAAATTGTCGTGAGTGCACTTCTCCAAATAATCGAAGGCGTAAAGGCAGATGAAGCCGCTCGTAAATTAAACCCAGGCAAACTCACCGAAAAAATTGCCGATGCGCCCAAAGTTGTCCCCGCGTTATCAAAATTCCAAAAAAGTGGTTTTTCGGTAATTGCTGAAATCAAGAGATCTTCCCCTAGCAAAGGTGAACTTGCGCAGATTCCAGAGCCGACAGATCTTGCAAAGCTTTATCAAGAAGGCGGAGCATCTGCAATCAGTGTTCTAACGGAGGGTCGTAAATTTAAAGGCTCACTCAGAGATTTAGAAGTAGTAAGAGCCGCTGTTGATATTCCAGTTTTACGAAAAGACTTTATGGTTAGTGAATATCTTGTGCAAGAGTCTCGAGCTTATGGTGCAGATATGATTCTATTGATTGTCGCAGCGCTGGATGATCATCAATTGAAGGACTTTTTTCAAATCGCTGAGGCTCTTGATATGACTGCGCTAATTGAAGTTCATAATCACCATGAATTAGAACGTGCATTAGCAATTGATGCAAAGATGATCGGAGTAAATTCTAGGAATTTAAAAACTCTTGAAATTGATTCAGAAGTTTTCGGCCAATTAATACCTCTAATCCCTGATCAGATAATAAAAGTTGCAGAGTCAGGTATTTTCGAATCGAAAGATGTGATTTCGGCGCGAAATTTCGGTGCAGATGCGATTTTGGTAGGTGAGGCTCTAGTTCGAGCCGCGAATCCAAAGGAAAAAATCCAAGAATTTTTAGCAGGCGCAAATTCCGCCGGAAAAGTAGAGTAAGGACGTGAGCCAGGGACATTTTGGAAAATTCGGCGGGAGATTCGTTCCGGAGGCTCTTATCGGAGCACTGGATGAACTAGCTGCGGCACATGATGCGGCACAAAAAGATCCTGAATTCTTAAAAGAACTTAGTGAACTTCATCGAACATACACGGGACGTCCGTCGATAATTACTGAAGCAACTCGTTTTGCAAAGCATGCAGGTGGAGCAAGAATATTTTTGAAACGAGAAGATTTAAATCACACCGGAAGTCATAAGATCAATAATGTTCTTGGTCAAGCTCTTCTAACAAAAAGAATGGGCAAAAAACGCATAATCGCAGAAACCGGAGCAGGTCAACACGGAGTTGCTTCTGCAACTGCAGCTGCACTAATGGGTCTGGAATGCGTTGTTTATATGGGAGAAGAAGACACTAAGCGACAATCGCTAAATGTTGCCAGAATGAAAATATTGGGCGCGCAGGTTATTCCAGTCACAACAGGATCACGAACGCTGAAAGATGCAATTAACGAAGCTATGCGTGATTGGGTGACAAATGTTTCTACCACTCACTACTTGCTTGGAACCGTTGCAGGACCACATCCATTTCCAACGATGGTCAGAGATTTCCACAAAATTATTGGCTTAGAATCAAAAGAGCAGTTGCGAGAGTTAATTGGAAAACTTCCCGATGCAGTACTAGCTTGCGTCGGAGGAGGTTCTAATGCAATTGGAATCTTCCATGCGTTTATTGAAGATTCTTCCGTTCGATTAATTGGTCTAGAAGCTGGCGGATCTGGTGTTGCAAGTGGAAAGCATGCAGCAACATTGGTCGGTGGTTCACCAGGAGTTTTGCATGGCACAAGAACTTATGTTTTGCAGGATGAAAACGGACAAACTAGAGAATCACACTCAATTTCTGCAGGGCTTGATTACCCGGGTGTTGGTCCGGAGCACGCTTTCCTCAAAGAAATTGGTAGAGCTGAATATCGCGCAATTACCGATGATGAAGCCATGAAAGCATTTGATCTTCTCTCAAAGAGTGAAGGGATAATTCCAGCGATTGAAACGGCCCATGCACTGGCAGGAGCGATTCAAATAGGCCAAGAGCTTGGTGCTGGCGCAAATATTCTTATAAATCTCTCTGGTCGAGGCGATAAAGATGTACAGACTGCCGCCAATTATTTTGGAATACCAATCTAAATCATTATCTAACGAATATGAATAAGAAATCAGAAGAACTCTTTGCTAAGGCAAAATCGGAGAATAGATCTTTGCTTATTGGGTACGTAACTGCAGGTTTTCCAAATAAGTCTAAAACTGCAGAAGTTATTGAAGCCATGATAGCCGGCGGAGTTGATTTAATCGAAGTTGGGATTCCCTACAGCGACCCAGTAATGGATGGACCAGTCATCCAAAAAACTAGCGAAGCAGCGATTACAAACGGATTTAAAATCTCAGATGTATTTGAGGTCGTTTCAAGCTCGAAAGTCCCTACATATGTAATGTCGTATTGGAATCCAATTGAAAGATACGGTTTCCAAAAGTTTGCAAGGGATTTATCTGCGGCAGGTGGAATTGGAGTAATAACACCAGATTTAACGGTAGAAGAGAGCTCGGAATGGCTATCTGCAACAGACGAATTCAACATTGATAGAACTTATGTAGTAGCACCAAGTAGTTCAGATGAACGTTTAGAAAATGTCTCTCAGAATTGTTCTGGATTTATCTATGCAGCGAGTTTGATGGGCGTTACCGGAGCACGAAGCGCGCTTTCAAATGATGCCAAGCACTTAGTTTCTAGAATCAGAAAGGCAAGCAATCTGCCCGTTGCAGTTGGTCTAGGAGTTTCAAATCGTGATCAAGCATCTGAGATATCCCAATTTGCTGATGGTGTGATTGTCGGCTCAGCATTCCTTAAGTTACTTCTTGAAGGTAAAGGCCCTGATTCTGTTGAAGAATTAGCCTCGAACCTTGCAAGCGGAGTGCGAAAAAGCTCTAATTAGATAAACTTCAACCCTGTCAACAATCTGCCCGTTAAGGAGTCGAAATGCCTAAAGAGCCACGTCAGCGTCAGCGCGACAATCAGAAGAGCGGTGACACTCTCACCAGGAACTTAGTTCTTGGAATGGTCGCTCTTGTAGTTCTTTCGGGAGTTATTTTTACAGTTCTAGATAAGCGTTCGGCATCACTTAGTGATTTCGATGTTGCACTAGAAAAGATTGATGCCTCTCAGAATGGCCCGGCACTAACTGGTTCATTTAGTAAAGAAGATGATTACGGAATCACATTCAATTCTGGGGTAAAGCCGAAGGTTGAAATTTGGGAAGATCCTCAGTGTCCCTTCTGTAATGATTTTGAAAAAGAGATTGGTTCATACGTCGAGGATTTGGTAAGAAACAAAGAAGCTCAAGTGACTTATCGAATGACTTCATTCCTTGGCCAAGATTCAGTTCGTGCGGTTAATGCTTCATTCTGTTCGGTAGCTGAAGGCAGATTCTTAGATTTGCATAACGCCATTTTTGCGGTGCAAGGTCAAGAAGGTTCAGGTACCTATACAAACGAAAATCTTTTAACTTTAAGTGAGAAACTTGGAATCACATCTGCCGATTATGTTAGCTGTGTAAAAGATGGAAAGTATTTGGAACAAGTTAAGGCCGTCTATGACTCAATGGCGAAATACAATGTAAAGGGAACGCCAACTGTATTTATTGATGGAAAGCTTTGGGAACGCAGTGGAGCAGAATTTAAATTAGATGAATTCAAAGCGGCGGTTGAGGCAGCAAAGCAGCCATAGTGATTCCCTCGCCAAGTCAATCCACGTTAGAACTTGGTCCACTAACGATTCATTTTTATGCGCTATGCATAATTGTTGGTATCGCTCTGGCAATATTTATTGGAAATAAAAGATTTGTTGCCAGAGGTGGCCAAACAGGTTTGGTGGGCGATATAGCGATTTATGCAGTTCCTGCCGGAATTATTGGGGGAAGGCTTTATCACGTCTTAACTTCTCCAGATAAATACTTAGCAGATCCGGTTTCGGCACTATTTATCTGGGAAGGTGGACTAGGTATTTGGGGCGCAATAAGTCTTGGAGCGGTAGTCGCCTTTCTATCTTTTCGAAAGCATTCAAAACGAGGCGAGATTAATTTCTCAGTCTTTGCAGATGCGTTAGCTCCCGGATTACTAGTAGCTCAAGCCGTCGGAAGGTTCGGGAATTGGTTCAATAAAGAGTTATTTGGCAGACCCCTCGATGCGCCTTGGGCGCTTCAAATCCCCGAAAAATATCGACCATTGGGTTTTAGTAATTTTGAAACTTTTCACCCAACATTTTTATACGAGTCACTTTGGTGCTTTTTCTTGGCGATACTTTTAATTAAGGTTCACAAATTAAATGATCTCAAGAGTGGTTCTATCTTTGCCCTTTATGTTGCGGGCTACTCATTAGGCCGGGGAGTAATTGAAACCTTTAGAATTGATGATGCCAACTTAATATTTGGCTTACGATTAAATGTTTGGACGAGCGCATTGCTATTTTCTTCTGCAGTTCTCTATCTGCTTAAGAGGAACCGCCAACGTAACAAATTAACAAAAACGGCTAATATTTAAGTTAGAATTCTCATATGTCGCAAGCAATATCTAAATCAGAGCATGATCTTGGCGATGAAAATCATCGAAGTCATAGAGCAGGATGGTTAAGAGCGGCCGTGCTTGGCGCTAATGATGGTTTAGTTTCAACTGCATCATTGATGATTGGTGTGGTTACAGCTGGTCGAAATGATTTTGTATTGACCGCAGGATTGGCTGCTATAGCAGCTGGCTCAATGTCGATGGCAGTGGGTGAATTTGTCTCAGTGCGTTCACAAAATGATATTGAACAATCCGATAAAGAGCTCGAAATGAGACAACTGGAATTAGATCCAGAGGCTGAATTGGAAGAATTAACAAAGATTTACGAATCACGTGGTATTTCTCGAAAACTTGCCGAGTCTGTTGCTAGAGAGTTGCATGCAAAAGATCCACTTGCTGCGCATCTGCGGGATGAGTTAGGTCATCATGAAGCAACCAAAGCTCGCCCATTTCAAGCAGCAGTTGCTTCGGCGCTCAGTTTTACTGCAGGAGGCTTGATCCCATTTGTTGGCGCATTTGCCCCCAGTTTGGGAGGTAAAGCCCTTTCCATCGTGTTGATTACTTTTGTTGGCTTAGTTATCGCAGGAATCATAAGTGCGCGAATTGCTGGTTCAAGTGTTCTGAGGACAACTTCAAGAATTGTTTTCGGCGGAGCATTAGGCATGGCTATTACTGCCGGAGTAGGTCAAATAGCCAATATCTCTGGCATTTAGCTGCAACTGCACCTCTTGATAGAATCAGCATTGGGACAAAGTCGTCCGATAAAGTTTTAAATCTTGCAGTGGAGAGGTCCCAAAGTGCGTAGAGCAAAAATCGTTTGCACCTTAGGGCCGGCGGTAGAAAGTATTGAAAAAGTTGAGGCATTAATCGAAGCCGGCATGAATGTTGCTCGATTGAATTTGTCGCACGGAACACATAAAGATCACAAGAATCGCTTAGATTTAGTTAGAAAAGTTGCTGAGAAAAAACAAGCCCCCGTAGCAGTACTAATAGATCTACAAGGTCCGAAGATTAGATTAGGAAAATTTGCAGCTGATTTCTATCAATTAGAAATAGGTGATCTTTTTACAATTACCACCGAAGAAGTACTTGGAACAAAAGAGAGAGCGAGTACTACCTACAAGGATCTTCCCAAAGACTGCAAAGCTGGTGATTTGATACTTATTGATGATGGAAAAGTCATCGTTGAAGTTCAAAGTGTTAAGGGTACTGAGGTTCTTACAAAGTGCGTGGAGTCTGGACAAATCTCAAATAGCAAAGGATTGAATCTTCCTGGAGTTGCAGTATCTGTTCCGGCTATGTCGGATAAAGATATTGAAGATTTGAAGTGGGGGATAGCGGAAGGTGCCGATTTTGTCGCACTTTCATTTGTTAGATCTGCAAAAGATATTGAAAAAGTTCATCAAATAATGGATGAGGTTGGAGTGCGACTTCCAGTAATTGCGAAAATTGAGAAGCCTCAGGCAGTTGAAAATCTAGATGCAATTATTGAAGCTTTTGATGGAATCATGGTGGCGCGCGGCGACCTTGGTGTAGAAATGCCGATCGAAGAGATTCCACTTATTCAGAAGCGATGCATTACTGCGGCTCGTGAAAATGCGAAGCCAGTTATTGTGGCAACTCAAATGTTGGATTCCATGATGACAAATTCTCGTCCAACTCGCGCCGAAGCTACCGATTGCGCAAATGCAATATTGGATGGAGCAGATGCGCTCATGCTCTCCGGGGAAACAAGCACTGGAAATTATCCGATAGAAGCAGTTAAGACGATGGCGCGTATCATCGAAAAAACTGAAAGCGATGCGTTGCACTTAATTCCAGCTTTGATGCATGATCCAAAGACTAAAGGTGGCGCAATCACAAAAGCAGCTACGGAAGTCGGACGGGTAATCGGAGCAAAGATTCTTGCTACGTTTACAAAATCAGGAGACTCTGCGCGAAGAATGTCTCGTTTGCGCTCAAATATCCCTGTTGTTGCTTTAACTCCAGATGAAGCCACATATCGACAACTCTCGCTTTCGTGGGGTGTTGAACCTTTAATCATGCCTCTAGTTGAAACTACGGATCAAATGGTTAAACAGGTTGACTCAGTACTCTTGCAGAAGAATCGAGTTAACAAAGGTGAGTTAATCATGATCGTTGCAGGTTCGCCTCCAGGAATTCCTGGTTCTACAAATGCTATGCGTGTTCATCAAATTGGAGATGCAGTTGGCGGCCTGGCTCCGGCCTATCGCTAAACTATGCGTTTCTTGCCTCGGTACTCCAACGGTAGAGAGGACGGTCTCAAAAACCGTATAGTGTCGGTTCGAATCCGACTCGAGGCACATGGTTAATCAGATTTCCAAGCGGATACTAATTGCTGAAGATGAAACATTGATTCGCCTTGATTTGGCCGAAATGTTGCGTGAAGCTGGTTATGAAGTAATTGCAGAGGCATCAAATGGCGAGGAAGCTATTGCGCAAGCCGAAGAGAAAAAGCCAGATTTGGCAATTCTCGATGTAAAGATGCCTAAACTTGATGGCATCTCGGCTGCAGAAAAGATTTCGAAGCTCTGTCCCACTTTAATGTTAACTGCATTCAGCCAAAGAGACTTGGTAGAACGAGCTCGGGATGCTGGTGTAATGAGTTACGTTGTAAAGCCATTCACGATAGATGACTTAGTTCCTGCCATAGAAATTGCCTTAAGCCGCTATCAACAATTACTGGCATTGCAGGATGAGATAAGTGATTTAACCGAAAGATTGGAGACTAGAAAACTAGTTGATCAAGCAAAAGGGATTCTGATGAAAGCGATGAATCTTTCAGAGCCCGAAGCCTTTAAATGGATTCAGAAAAGCGCTATGGATCGACGTGTTACCATGAAAGAAATTTCGCTCGCAATTCTAGATCCGAATCAAGCAACTACCGTTCTGCCAAAATTAAACAAGTAATACGAGCAGAACATGTTCTTTCACCTTTATCATTGGTAATCTCAATTTCATAGCAACATAGAGTTTTCCCAAGTGATACTGCGGTAGCGACGCCCGTAACAATTCCAGAGGTTGCAGATTTATGATGCGTAGCATTTATATCCACGCCGACAATTTTGCGAGTAGGACCGGCATGAAGTTGTGTTCCAATTGACCCAAGGCTCTCGGCAAGGACAACATTTGC
Source organism: uncultured Clavibacter sp. (assembly GCA_964428285.1). Taxonomy (GTDB): domain Bacteria; phylum Actinomycetota; class Actinomycetes; order Nanopelagicales; family Nanopelagicaceae; genus MAG-120802. Next base: position 25,724 of record CAYRXG010000001.1, on the reverse strand, counting down.
TCCACCATGAAGTAGTCCCAGCGGCTGGGTATTACCCGCCACGGGCATGGTTGCTACTAGTCGCTCTGGCGAAGCTTCGATTATCTCAATACCCATTTTTTTATCGAGTTCGCCTCGACCTCGTTCTCGCAAAATCTCCATAAAGTCACTCATGAACGTAATTGTATGTCCCAAACTCTAAGATTGTGGTTGCAATGACTACCCGGCTTCTATTAATCGATGGCCATTCTTTGGCATATCGAGCTTTCTATGCCTTGCCGGTCGAAAATTTTGTCTCCAGTTCAGGACAGCATACAAATGCAATCTACGGATTCGCATCTATGCTGATAAATCTGATTCGAGATGAGAAACCAACCCATATAGCAGCAGCCTTTGATGTATCACGTAAGACTTTTCGGACAGAGAAGTTTCCAGAATACAAGGCAAATAGAAAATCAACTCCTGATGAGTTTCGATCTCAAATCAGTTACATCTATGAGTTACTAAATGCGTTTCAAATTCCCACTTATGAAATTGAGGGATTTGAAGCTGACGACTTGATTGCAACTATCGTGTCTAGAATGGGAGATGATTCACAAGCTCTAATCTGTTCAGGCGATAGAGACTCATTTCAATTGGTAACTGATTCGGTAACTGTGCTCTATCCAAAAAAAGGAGTAACTGAACTAGCTCGAATGACTCCCACAGCAGTCTTCGAGAAATACGGTTTAACTCCAAAGCAGTATCCAGATTTTGCTGCACTTCGGGGAGATCCCAGCGACAATCTGCCATCGATTCCGGGCGTAGGCGAGAAGACTGCCGCCAAATGGGTTATCGAATATGAATCGCTAGAAAATTTGCTTTCACATGTTGCTGAGATTTCCGGGAAAGCTGGCGATTCGCTGCGAGCATCTCTTACTAATGTCCGATTAAACCGAGAATTAACTCAGCTAAGAAAAGATGCCCCGCTTAATTTTGATATTGCTGAAATGAAATGGAGAGGAATCAACCAAGAGAGCGCACTTTCACTATTTGAAAAACTCGAGATTAAGGCGCTTCGTGATCGTATCAAAACGATTAGCAACGCTGAAGTAACAAGCATGAAAAAGTCCAACGATTCTAAAAACGAAAATAAAAAATCAATTCCTAATCCCATTAAGAAATCAAAAAGCAGAGAGGATTTCGTTGAATTTAAAGATAAAGTGAATAATTATGCTTACGTTTTGCCGGAACAAGAGGTCTTATATATAACCTTTACCGGTAAGGAATTATTTGAACTTAGATATGAAAATGATTTACTAAGTAATCTGCAGATATCTACTCATCAAGGTAAGCAATTAGCGAAAAGCGATTTAGGCGGGAAGATTGTTTTCGATAGTGAAATTGCGGCATATCTCATTAATCCAGGAACGAGAGATCTTGGAATAGCCGAAATAATGAGAAAGTTTCTCGGCATTGAGAGGTCAGAATCTGATCTTTTTACTGAAGTTCCGGCGAGTGAACTTATTCTGCAAATGCCAGTCCTTCAAGAGAGATTGTTGAGTGAACTATCTCAGCGAGAATTAACCAATTTGTTTAATGAATTAGAGATGCCAACTATGATTCTTTTGGCGCAGATGGAATCCACTGGAATAGCAGTGGATGGAAACGAACTAGGAAGACTTCATAATGAATTTGCCGAAGCAGAACATTCTGCAACAAAGGCGGTCTATGCGGCAGCGGGGCGAGAATTTAATGTATCTTCCCCAAAGCAACTACAGACAGTTTTATTCGATGATCTGAAATTGCCAAAAACTAAGAGAATTAAGACGGGCTTTAGTACTGATGCTGAATCCTTAGAGTGGTTGTACGCAACGACCAAACATCCTGTTCTGCAGAATTTATTGCGGATTCGCGAAGTTTCTAAGTTAAGAACAACTGTCGAGGGTTTGCAGAGCGCAATCGCTAAAGATGGCCGTATTCATACAAACTTTCAGCAGACAGTGGCAGCGACGGGACGTCTCTCTTCGACCGAACCAAATCTTCAAAATATTCCAATTAGAACCGAAGAAGGTCGAAAGATTCGTAATTCATTTATCGCTCAACCACCATACTCAGTGTTGATGACTGCCGATTACAGTCAGATTGAAATGAGAATCATGGCCCATCTATCAAATGATTCAGGTCTATTGAAGGCTTTTGCAGCGGGAGAAGATTTACATTCAACAGTTGCAGCACAAGTATTTGGTGTCTCGGTTTCACAAGTTGATAGCGAGATGCGACGTCAAATTAAAGCTATGTCATATGGACTTGCTTATGGTCTGTCATCATTTGGATTAGCTCAACAATTGGATATTTCACCTTCGGAAGCAAGCGCACTTATGGCAAAGTATTTTGAACGTTTTGGCGGTATCCAGGATTACTTGAAGGAAGTTGTTCGTATTGCCAGAGAAAAGGGATATACAGAAACGATTTTAGGAAGACGTCGTTATCTCCCAGATTTAAACCACGAAAATCGACAGCGCAGGGAAGTAGCAGAACGAATGGCTCTCAATGCTCCAATTCAAGGATCCGCAGCAGACATTATTAAGGTTGCTATGTTGAAAGTTTCCAAGTCGATAAACGAAAAGAAACTTCGCTCTAGAATTCTTTTACAAGTTCATGACGAATTGATTTTTGAAGTGGCCGAAGGAGAAGAAGCCTCGTTAGAGCTATTAGTTAGAAAAGAGATGGGAGCGGCATATCCGCTACGCGCACCTTTAGACGTAAATGTTGGTTTTGGGCGAAGCTGGGATTCTGCTGCCCATTAAGGCAGGCCCGAAATTGCCTTGGACCTCACGCATAAGTACTCTACGAGCCTCGCATTGGATTCTTGCATCGCCTAAGACAGAGTAGGAAATGCCCAGATTCTGGAGTCAGGTCTAAAGCGTGCCCTACTAGAAGTTTTACCCCCGGAGAAAATTGTCTACTCAAATCTCAGTTAATGATGTTGGCTCAGCTGCCGAATTCTTAGCAGCAATCGAAGGAACAATTAAGAATTTTAACGACGGTGATTTAGTCACTGGTGTTGTCGTACAAGTTGATCGCGACGAAGTTCTATTAGATATTGGATATAAAACTGAGGGCGTTATTCCCTCCAGAGAACTTTCGATTAGAAACGATCTTGATCCAAGCGAACTAGTAAAAATTGGAGAGCAGATCGAAGCTTTAGTATTACAGAAAGAAGATAAAGAGGGTCGTTTAATCCTCTCAAAGAAACGTGCTCAATATGAAAAAGCTTGGGGAGAGATCGAAGCCAAGAAAGAGCGCGATGAAGTTGTTATTGGAACCGTCATTGAGGTTGTTAAAGGCGGTCTCATCGTAGATATTGGACTTCGTGGTTTCTTGCCTGCATCTCTGGTTGAAATGAGACGCGTTCGTGATCTCTCACCATATATCGGCAAACAAGTTGAAGCTCGAATTATCGAACTCGATAAGAATCGTAACAACGTAGTTCTATCTCGCCGTGCTTACCTAGAGCAGACGCAGTCAGAATCCCGAACTACATTTCTTAATCAACTTCAAAAAGGTCAAGTTCGAACTGGCGTAGTTTCATCAATCGTAAACTTCGGAGCATTCGTAGATCTTGGTGGAGTCGACGGACTTGTACACGTATCTGAGCTTTCCTGGAAACATATTGATCACCCAGGCGAAGTTGTTGAGGTTGGCGATGAGGTTACCGTCGAAGTTCTAGAGGTTGATTTTGAAAGAGAGCGCGTTTCACTCTCGCTTAAAGCAACTCAAGAAGATCCATGGCAGGCATTCGCTCGAACACACACAATCAATCAAGTTGTGCCAGGTGAAGTTACCAAGCTTGTTCCATTCGGTGCTTTCATTAAGGTTTTTGATGGCATTGAAGGACTAGTCCACATCTCAGAGCTAGCCGAACGTCATGTCGAAATTCCAGAGCAAGTTGTTCAAGTAGGAGATCAACTTTTCGTAAAAATTATCGATATAGATCTCGAGCGACGTCGAATCTCGCTCTCATTAAAACAAGCTAACGAAGGACAAGATGTACCTGTAGAAGCCTTCGATCCAACTCAATATGGAATGCCAGCTAGATATGATGAAAATGGAAACTTCATCTATCCAGAAGGATTTGATCCACAAACTCAAGAGTGGCAACCAGGGTTTGAAGCGCAACGTGAAGAGTGGGAGCGTCAATACGCAGAAGCTCAAGCTCGCTTTATGGCGCATAAGAAGCAGAAGGCAGAAGCTCAAGCTGCTGACGCGGCTGCGGCCACTTCAGCTCCAGAACAATCAGACCAAAAATCGGATCAACAAGTAGCTGAATAATCATTATGAGAACTGGACCAGTATTTGCTGGTCCAGTTCTTGCTTTTTTCAGGAAGTATCGAATAAGCAGTATTTCTTCAAGACTACTCAAGGATTGATTACATGTTATCGATCGCACTTACGGGCGGCATCGGATCTGGCAAGTCTGCCGTGGGAGACATCCTCAGTGAATTAGGTGCAATAGTTATCGATTCAGATCAATTAGCTCGTGACGTCATTGAACGTGGCACTTCCGGTTTTGATGAAGTTTTAGCGCGATTTGGCGATGGCATTCTTGTTGATGGAGAGATTAGCCGAGCGAAGCTAGCAGAAGTTGTCTTTAGTAATGAAGAAGCTCGTAAAGATTTGGAAGGAATTATTCACCCCAGAGTTCGCGATCTTTCCGCAAGAGTTCTGCAAGCATCACCAGAAGATTCCGTCGTAGTAAATGAGATACCACTCCTCTTTGAGACTCAGGGACAAGATAGATTTGATCTTGTAATCACAGTAGAAGCTGATGATGAGATAAGAACTAAACGGCTTCTGGATAGAGGATTGAAGGCTTACCAAATAGAGAAACGCATATCTGCGCAAGCTTCGAGATCTGAGCGCGAATCGATAGCTGATTTTGTTATCGAAAACAATGAAAATTTAGAAGAGCTTGAAAAGAAAGTCCGCAAGATATGGGAGTTTGAATTAGTTCCACAAAGCAAGAAGAAAAATGACTAGGGCATTAACAAAAACTCCAAGGGCCGATAAACCATTTAAGGTCATTAGTGAATTCAAACCAGCAGGAGATCAACCTACGGCGATTGCCGATTTAGAGAATCGCGTCAATAGCGGCGAGAGAGACATAGTCCTATTGGGAGCGACAGGAACCGGAAAATCAGCAACAGTTGCCTGGTTGATAGAGAAAGTACAACGACCAACTTTAATCATTGCTCCAAATAAAACTCTTGCAGCGCAATTAGCTAATGAATTTCGGGAATTGATGCCCGAAAATGCCGTCGAATATTTTGTCTCTTACTACGACTACTACCAGCCGGAAGCTTATGTGCCTCAAACTGATACATTTATTGAAAAAGACGCATCTATCAATTCAGAGGTGGAACGACTTCGATATTCTGCGACTTACTCTTTACTAACAAGGAGAGATGTTGTTGTAGTTGCAACAGTTTCATGCATTTACGGTTTAGGCACCCCGCAAGAGTACATAGATAGAATGATTCGGATTCACGTTGGGGACTCAATTGAAAGAAATACTTTATTGAGGAAATTTGTAGATATTCAGTATAAGCGAAATGACATCGCATTCGAACGTGGAACCTTTAGAGTCAGGGGTGACACGATTGAAATAATTCCAGTTTACGAAGAGCTTGCAATCCGCATTGAGATGTTCGGTGATGAAATTGAGAGACTAACAACACTAAATCCATTGACTGGTGAAATTGTTAGCGAGGCAAATGAAGTTTTCATTTTCCCGGCGACTCATTATTCGGCTAGCCCGGAAACCATGAAACGCGCCGTCTCTCAAATCGAGGATGAGTTGGCAGTCAGATTAAGGGAATTGGAGAGTCAGAACAAACTTTTGGAAGCGCAGCGCCTAAGAATGCGCACTCAATTTGATTTAGAGATGATTGCGCAACTTGGATTCTGCTCCGGCATTGAAAATTACTCTCGACATATTGATGGCCGAGAGGCTGGGTCTGCACCAAACTGCCTCCTTGATTATTTTCCCGAAGATTTTCTCTGTGTTATAGATGAATCTCATATAACTGTGCCGCAAATTGGCGCAATGCAAGAAGGAGATGCATCTCGGAAAAGAACTTTGGTAGAGCATGGATTTAGATTGCCAAGCGCTCTTGATAATCGCCCTTTAACATTTTCTGAATTTCTTGAAAGAACCCCGCAGAAAATCTATCTCTCAGCGACTCCCGGTCCATATGAACTAGATCAAACTAATGGGATATATGTCGAGCAGGTCATTAGGCCCACAGGTTTGGTTGATCCAAAAATAGTTTTGAAACCAACCAAGAATCAGATTGATGATTTAATGTCTGAAATCAAAATCCGAGCATCAAAAAATGAGCGCGTCTTAGTCACGACTTTGACCAAGAAAATGGCCGAAGATTTAACTGATTACTTCAATAATGCTGGCATTAGAGTTCGTTATCTCCACTCGGAAGTTGATACATTGCGAAGAGTTGAGCTTCTGCGAGAGTTAAGACTTGGCGAGTATGACGTATTAATCGGAATTAATCTGCTTCGTGAAGGTTTAGACCTGCCTGAAGTTTCTTTGGTGGCTATTCTAGATGCAGATAAAGAGGGATTCTTAAGATCAACTAGGTCCCTAATTCAAACTATAGGACGCGCCGCACGAAATGTCTCCGGCGAAGTGCATATGTATGGCGATAACTTAACGGATTCGATGAAAAATGCGATCGATGAAACAAACCGCCGTCGTGCAAAGCAGGAGGCATATAACAAAGAGCGAGGAATTGATCCTGCGCCGCTTCGAAAGAAGATCGCAGATATCACTGATCTCATTGAAAAAGAGAGTCAAGATACTGCGAACTTACTTCCAAAGGGCAAGCGCGGTGCCACAGAGACTCCTGTCGGAGTTCATGCAAAGTCACTCGTCGCCTTACCGCGCGCTGAACTCCTAGGTTTAATAGATTCACTCACTGAGCAGATGAGAAACGCTGCCACAGAACTTCAATTTGAGCTTGCCGCACGATTACGCGATGAGATTCGAGAATTGAAGAGAGAATTAAGAAGTATGGACGAAGGAGGAGTTAAGTGAGCGCTGACCGTTTGATAGTTCGAGGCGCCCGAGAGCACAATTTAAAAAATGTTTCATTAGACCTGCCTCGTAATTCTCTTATAGTTTTTACTGGACTATCGGGTTCGGGAAAATCTTCGCTCGCTTTCGACACCATTTTTGCAGAGGGGCAACGCAGATACGTTGAGTCTCTTTCTGCTTATGCACGACAATTTCTTGGTCAAATGGATAAACCAGATGTGGATTTTATTGAAGGTCTATCACCGGCTGTTTCTATCGATCAAAAATCTACTAATCGAAATCCACGCTCAACTGTTGGAACAATTACAGAAGTTTACGATTACTTACGATTACTCTTTTCAAGAGCTGGAAAGCCACATTGCCCAAAATGTGGAAAGCCAATCGCAAAACAAACGCCGCAAAACATTGTTGATCAAATTCTTGCACTTCCTGCAGAAACGAAATTTCAAGTATTAGCGCCAATCATCAGAGCTCGTAAGGGTGAATTTGCGGACTTATTCAAAGATCTTGCCGCTCAAGGCTATTCACGTGCTCGCGTTGACGGAGTCACGATTCAATTAAGCGATCCGCCAAAATTGAAGAAGCAGGAGAAACATACTATTGAGGCGGTAATTGATCGCCTTACGGCAAAGCCAGATTCAAAACAAAGATTGACTGACTCGATTGAAACTGCACTCAAACTGGCCAATGGATTAGTAACTCTAGAATTTGTAGACGCTAAAGAAAAAGCGGAAAAAGAGCACACATATAGCGAACTACTTGCATGTCACGATTGCGGAATATCTATTCAAGAGATGGAACCGAGATCTTTTTCATTCAATTCTCCTTTCGGAGCTTGCCCAGAGTGCACAGGAATTGGTTCAAAATTGGAAGTTGATGAAGAACTCGTTATTCCCGATGATTCAATTTCAATCAATGATGGAGCAATAGCGCCTTGGTCAGGTGGGCAATCGTCCGAGTATTTCTTGAACTTACTGGATGCCCTTGCTAAAGACGTTAAGTTCTCCATGGATACGCCTTGGAAGAAACTTTCGACAAAGGCCCGAGAAGCAATTCTAAATGGTTACGAATATGAAGTTCACGTTAAGTACAAGAATCGATATGGTCGAGTTCGTAGTTACTCAACCGGTTTTGAAGGTGTAATTCCATTCATTGAGCGACGTCACGGTGAGACGGATAGCGATTACAGCCGCGAGAAATACGAAGCCTATATGCGAGAGACTCCTTGTCCTGTTTGTAAAGGAACAAGACTAAAACCGGAAGTTCTCGCAGTTACTTTAGATGGGAAGAACATAGCTGAAATATGTGAACTCTCAATCTTTGACTGTGCAAAATTCCTCAAAGAGATAAAACTAGGTGCGCGAGAAGCCAAAATTGCAGAACGAGTGATGAAAGAAGTAAATGCTCGTCTGGGATTTTTGCTTGATGTAGGACTTGAATATCTAACTTTAGCTAGACCAGCTGCCTCACTCTCAGGCGGTGAAGCGCAACGCATCAGATTGGCTACGCAGATTGGTTCTGGACTGGTAGGTGTTCTTTATGTTCTAGACGAACCATCTATTGGTTTGCACCAAAGAGACAATAAGAGATTAATTGAAACTCTTACCCATCTACGCGATCTTGGAAATACTTTGATAGTTGTAGAACATGATGAAGAGACAATTAGAACTGCAGATTGGGTTGTTGATATTGGCCCAGGCGCGGGCGAGCATGGTGGTGAAATTGTTGTCTCCGGCAGTCTAGAAGATTTAGTTAACTCCAAGAAATCAATAACAGGTTCTTATATTTCAGGCAGAACTCAAATTACGGTTCCACAAAAGAGACGAGAATTCAACAGCAAGAAATCGTTAGTTATAAAAGAGGCTAAGGAGAATAACCTTAAGTCGATTGATGTGACTATTCCTCTAGGTCTATTCGTTTCAGTTACGGGAGTTAGCGGTTCAGGCAAATCTACTTTAGTTAATGACATTCTCTATTCGGTACTGGCAAATAAACTAAATGGTGCTCGAATAGTTCCGGGTCGCCACAGAACAATTACCGGAATCGATCAATTGGACAAAGTAGTTCATGTTGATCAATCTCCGATAGGTAGAACTCCACGTTCTAATCCGGCAACTTATACCGGAGTCTTTGACAAGGTAAGAGCCCTATTTGCAGAAACCAGTGAAGCAAAGATTCGCGGCTATCAGCAAGGAAGATTCTCCTTTAATGTAAAAGGTGGCAGATGTGAAAACTGTGCAGGTGACGGCACAATCACTATCGAAATGAACTTCTTGCCGGATGTTTATGTTCCTTGCGAGGTTTGTCATGGAGCTCGATACAACCGCGAAACACTTGAAGTTCACTACAAAGGAAAAACGATTTCAGAGGTTCTTGATATGCCTATTGAGCGCGCCGCTGAATTCTTTGAATCAATTCCGGCGATACATAGATATTTAAAAACCTTATGTGATGTGGGCCTTGGCTATGTAAGACTTGGTCAATCAGCTCCAACGCTTTCCGGTGGCGAAGCACAGCGAGTTAAACTTGCAACTGAACTACAACGACGTTCAACGGGAAGAACTATTTATGTTCTAGATGAACCTACCACCGGACTTCACTTTGAGGACGTAAGAAAATTACTTTCAGTTCTGCAACGTTTGGTAGATAGCGGCAATACTGTCGTAGTAATTGAGCATAATTTAGATGTAATTAAATGTGCTGATTGGGTAATTGATCTTGGCCCAGAAGGAGGATCGGGCGGTGGCACAGTAATAGTGGAAGGAACCCCGGAACATGTCGCCAAAGATAAGAATAGCTATACAGGAAAATTCTTAGCCAGCGCTCTAAGCCCTATTAAATAGATCTATGGAAATCGATTATCGCCCCTCTGATGTACCAGATGAACCTGGCGTTTATAGATTTTTTGATGATTCAGAAAAAGTTTTGTACGTAGGAAAAGCAAAATCACTCAAGAATCGACTCAACTCTTACTTTCAAAAGAACGTTCCAGAGAAAACTGAACGACTTGTAAGGGCGGCAAATCGAGTTGATTGGACACTGGTCAACTCAGAGGTTGAGGCTCTCCAACTCGAATTTACATGGATAAAGGAAGAAAACCCTCCCTTCAACGTTCAATTTAAAGATGATAAATCGTATCCATATCTTGCAATAAGTATAAAAAATGAATTTCCAAGACTCTTTATTACTCGTAGAGAAAAAGTTAAAGGTGTTAAATATTTTGGTCCATATGCTCATTCGTGGGCGTTACGAACTACTTACGATCTCTTATTAGAAACTTTCCCTGTTCGTTCATGTTCGGATAGCAACTTCGAGAAAGCAAAAAGAAGTATGCGCCACTGTCTACTTGGAGATATCGGCAAATGTTCCGCTCCGTGTGTGTCTCGAGTAAACGCGGTCGAGCATCGTGATCTGGTTGATCGACTAATTAGATTTATGGATCAAGGTGGTAACGATATTGAGATTCACCTAAAGGAAGCAATGGAAAAAGCTTCGGCAAATGAAGATTTTGAACGCGCCGCAAAATTACGTGACCGATTACACGCTTTGGAAGTAGCTACGGAATCAAGCGAGGCTGCAATTTCAGAATCAATATCCGGTGATTTTATTTCGTTACACGATGATATTACTCATTCCGCAGCTTCTATTTTTAGGATTCGAAATGGCCGAGTCGTAGGTTCACGATCATGGATAGTAGATAGATCCAATCTTTTGGAAGATCAAGACCTTCTTGGAGCAACTCTTGAATTAATCTATCGTGATTCGGAAATTCCAAATGAAATATATTTGAATGTATCAATTCCAGATCTAGAAAATATTACTCAAATGCTCTCAACAAGAGCTAATCATAAGTTGTCAATTTCAATTCCAGAGCGAGGTGAGAAAAAGGAAATCTTAATTACCGTAAAACGCAACGCTCAGCAATCGCTGATTCAATTCTTAAGTAAACGGGCTAATGATGCTGGCGTTTCGGGGCGAGCTTTGGAAGAGCTTGCTTCTGCTTTAGATCTGGATCAACTTCCACTAAGGATTGAATGTTTTGATATTTCCAACATTCAAGGAACATCCGTCGTTGCCTCTATGGTGGTTTTTGAAGATGGTCAACCTAAGAAAAGTGATTATCGAAGGTTTGGAATAGATGATAAAGAAAAATTTGATGATACGCGGGCGATGCACCATGTAATAACCAGAAGATTCAAGAGGTATTTAGCGGAAAAAGATTTGCAGCTGGAGGATAACTTGGAAGTCACGAGAGCAAGATTTGCTTATCCACCTCAACTTGTAATAGTTGACGGCGGTCGAGGTCAAGTAAATGCGGCAGCCCGTGCCCTCGCCGAACTTGGTATTACCGATGTTGCTTTAGTTGGATTAGCAAAGCGATTGGAAGAAATTTGGTTTCCGGATAGAACTTATCCCGTAGTTTTACCCAGAAACAGTGAATCTCTTTACTTGGTTCAACGAATCCGAGACGAAGCTCATAGATTTGCAATAACTTTTCACCGTTCAAAACGATCCAAGCTCATGTTGGAGTCATTGTTAGATGAAGTTCCAGGCCTGGGAGAAACGCGTAGACAATCACTTCTTGAGCATTTTGGTTCTATTGCGCAACTCCGAAAGAGCAATCCGGCCGAGGTAGCCGCTGTTCCTGGAATCGGCGGGAAAACCGCTGCAGCAATATTTAGCGTAATTGAAGCAGAAAGTTCGAACTTTAAAGTCGATACTTCGACTGGCGAGATAATAAGTGAAGGTTCTTGACACAGATAGCATGATTAAGCCATGACTCGAGAGGTTGTTGTTATAACCGGAATGAGTGGAGCAGGTCGTTCTACAGTCGCTCACTCGATGGAGGATTCCGGTTGGTATGTAATTGATAATCTTCCGCCACAACTTCTTGGCTCTCTTCTCGAACTAACAAAAGAAACCAGCGACTCTATTGCCGTTGTAATTGATGTACGTGGTCGTCAGTTTTTCGATCAATTAAATAAGGCGTTGGCTGAATTAGCTGAAAATGGCGTGAGTCGAAAAATTGTTTTTGTCGACGCTTCTGATGAAGTTTTAATCCGTAGATTTGAATCATCACGTCGGCCACATCCCCTGCAGGGCAATGATCGAATTCTTGACGGTATCGAGCGGGAGAGAGTGAAACTCAGCGAATTACGCGGGGGAGCAGATCTTGTCGTTGACACTTCGCAACTAAACATTCATCAATTAGAGCGGAAAATAAAGGAACTCTTCCAAAGTGGATCTCTCGCTTCACTAAAAGTAAACGTACTCTCCTTCGGATACAAGTTTGGAATACCAGCAGATGCAGATCTAGTTATGGATTGTAGATTTATACCAAATCCTCATTGGCAACCAGAATTAAGGCCTAAGAATGGTTTAGATCTTGATGTCAGTAAAGCCGTCCTTGGTGCTACAGAAGTACCAGAGTTCCTTGATAGATACGTTGCTATGTTTGAAAGTATCGCGCGTGGTTATCTACATGAAGGAAAGAAATTTATTACGTTAGCAATCGGCTGTACTGGTGGAAAACATAGAAGTGTTGCTGTCGCCGAAGAGCTTGCTAGAAGATTGAATGGATTATCAATTGTTGCAGATGGCGAAGTTTCAGCTCACGCAATTCATCGCGACTTAGGGCGCGAACGCTGAATCAAGTATGAACAAACCAAAAGTTGTAGCTTTTGGCGGCGGACATGGTCTTGCCGCTACGTTACGAGCACTGCGTATGCTCGCTGTTGATATCACTGCAATAGTTACTGTTGCAGATAATGGCGGCTCAAGCGGAAGGTTACGAAAAGAATTTAATTCACTTCCACCAGGCGATTTACGAATGGCGCTAGCTGCCCTTTGTTCAGAGGATGAATGGGGAAGAAGTTGGGCAGAGTTGATTCAATATCGATTCACTTCAGATGGAGATTTAAATGGTCACGCAATTGGCAATCTCTTACTTGCAGCCCTTTGGGATCGCGAGTCAGACCCAGTTAAGGGACTTGATAAAGTCGGCGAGCTCCTAAATGTTGTTGGTCGAGTTTTGCCAATGTCTAATGAGCCACTTGATATTGAAGGCACCTTTAGAACTTGGCAAGGAATGCAAGTTGTTAGAGGACAGAAAGAAGTAGCCGTTGCCAAGGGACTTCTAGAGGATCTACAACTACTGCCAAGTTCTGCAAACCCAACTAACGAAGGACTGGCATCCATTGAGCAAGCTGACTGGTTGATTTTCGGACCGGGATCTTGGTTTTCAAGCGTGCTCCCACACTTCTTATTGCCTTCTCAGAGAGAGGCAATCTACAGGTCAACCGCAAAAAAAATTCTAGTAATTAATCTTGATGCAAACAGCAATGCGAGCGGAGATGAATTTGCCGGCACTTCTCCTGCCGAGCATTTAAGAGTATTGAAGAAATTTGCCCCGCAACTCAGTTGCGACTACGCAATCGCGGATCAATCCATTACTACATCCAGTGGCTCATTTCAAGAACTCTCCTCAATTGTTGAGTTGATGGGCGGTAGATTAATTGTGAGCGATCTCGCAACAAGCTTAGGCAGTAATCAGCATGATCATAAGAAATTATTTTTGGAATTTAGCAACATTATTGCGAATGAAGTGATTAGATAACGCTTATGGCAATGACTGCATCGGTAAAAGATGAATTGAGTCGTCTCTCTGTATCTAAACCTTGTTGTCGAAAAGCCGAGGTTTCAGCAATTTTGAGATTTGCCGGCGGATTGCATTTAACAGCAGGAAAAATAATGGTGGAAATCGAATTAGATACAGCCCAAGCTGCTAGACGGATTCGCAAAGATATTGGCGATATTTATGGCCACGAATCAGACCTTGCTGTAATTAGTGCCGGCGGACTTCGCAAGGGAAGTCGTTATTTGGTTCGAGTGATTAAAGATGGTGATGCACTAGCTCGCCAAACCGGTCTAGTTGATTCAAATGCACGGCCAGTGCGAGGCCTGCCGCCACAAGTTGTGTCTGCGGGAGTTTGTGATGCAGAAGCTGCATGGCGCGGCGCTTTTTTGGCTCACGGTTCATTAACGGAACCAGGACGTTCATCCGCATTAGAAATAACTTGTCCTGGACCTGAAGCTGCTTTGGCGTTGGTAGGTGCAGCAAGACGATTAGGAATTACCGCTAAGGCTCGCGAAGTACGCGGAGTTGATCGAGTGGTTATTCGTGATGGCGATGCAATTGGAGTTCTCTTAACAAGATTGGGTGCACATGAAAGTGTTCTCGCGTGGGAAGAAAGAAGAATGCGCCGAGAGGTTCGTGCAACTGCAAATCGATTAGCTAATTTTGATGATGCAAATTTGCGCAGATCAGCTCGCGCTGCGGTAGCTGCATCTGCAAGAGTTCAACGCGCACTCGAAATTCTTGGTGATGAGATTCCAGGGCATCTTCGCGAAGCCGGGGAACTTAGAATCAATCATGGGCAAGCAAGTTTGGAAGAGTTAGGTTCACTGGCTTCGCCTCCAATGACGAAAGATGCGATTGCCGGTCGAATCCGTAGATTGCTTGCAATGGCAGATAAACGCGCCTCAGAATTGGGAATTCCAGATACTGAGGCAGGATTAACACCAGATTTGCTCAATTGAAGTAGAAGCTCGTTGATAGAATTCAATCCCACGACGTTGTGGCAATAATTCCTTAGAACGAGGTTTCAAATGGTTAAGGTCGGAATAAATGGATTTGGCCGAATTGGTCGCAACTTTCTTCGCGCAGTTATAGCTTCAAATACAGAAGTAGAAATAGTTGCAGTTAACGATTTAACTAGTATTGACACCTTAGCTCACTTAATAAAGTACGACTCGATTCTTGGCAGATTGAATAAGGAAGTATCTTTTGATGACTCTTCTCTGACAATCGCTGGCAAAAAGATTCGAGTCTTCGCTGAAAAAGATCCAGCATTACTTCCATGGGGTTCAGTTGGGGCAGATATTGTTATCGAATCAACGGGAAGATTCACCAAAGCTTCTGATGCGGCAAAACATTTATCGGGTGGCGCAAAAAAAGTCGTCATCTCAGCACCAGCCACTGATGAAGATGTCACACTTGTTCTCGGCGTAAATGATTCGGCATACGATCCAACTAAGCACAAAATTATTTCGAATGCATCTTGCACAACAAATTGCCTAGCCCCAATGGCTAAAGTAATTCATGAAAACTTTGGAATTATCAAAGGTTTTATGACGACAGTACATGCGTATACAAATGATCAAGTTATTCTAGATTTTCCTCATAAAGATCTTCGCAGAGCACGCGCAGCGGCAACAAACATAATCCCAACATCAACTGGTGCAGCTAAAGCAATTGGATTGGTACTTCCAGAACTTAAAGGAAAGCTCGATGGATACGCACTTCGTGTTCCAGTGCCAACTGGATCAATTACAGATTTAACGGTCGAGGTTTCCAAAGAAACCACCGCCTCGGAGGTTAATGCTGCTATGAAGAAGGCAGCCGAAGGTCCATTGAAAGGTATCTTGCGATATACAGAAGATCCAATAGTTTCTGCAGATATCGTTACTGATCCACATTCCAGTATTTTCGATGCTGGAATTACCAAAGTAATAGGTAATCAAGTAAAAGTGGCCTCTTGGTATGACAATGAATGGGGTTACTCAAACCGCTTAGTTGATCTGATGACTTTTATTGGAAAGACACTTTAGAAGTTGATCTCTGAGCTCAAACCCGAAGCCATAAAAGGTAAGCGGGTTCTACTTCGTTGCGATTTAAATGTACCGCTTTCCAAAGACGATAACGGAGAATTATTCATCGCCGATGATGGCCGAATTAGAGCTTCTATCCCAACCATTGAGTTTCTACTCAAAGAAGGCGCCGCCATTGTCATTTGTTCACATTTGGGAAGACCTAAAGGTGAACGCAATTCTGAGCTGTCATTACGTCCCGTAGCACAAAGACTTTCTGAGATTTTGAAAAAGGAAGTCAAATTTGCAGATGACGCAACTTCAGAAACAACTCTCTCTGTAACGAATGATTTAAAGCCAGGAGAGATTGTCTTGCTTGAAAATATCCGCTTTGAACCGGCAGAAACATCCAAAGATGAGAACGAGCGAAAAGAGTTCGCGGCAAAGTTGTCCAAGCTTGCGGATTTTTATGTTGGGGATGGTTTCGGTGCAGTGCATCGAAAGCATGCATCAGTATATGAACTAGCCAAAGCTCTACCTCACGCTACTGGAAAATTGATTGCAGCTGAAGTTGCAGTGCTTCAGAAACTAACAGTGAATCCAGCTCGACCCTATACCGTCGTACTTGGTGGAGCGAAAGTTTCGGACAAAATTGGGGTAATAAATAATTTACTTAAGAAAGTTGACCGAATTGCTATCGGCGGTGGCATGGTTTTTACATTTCTGAAAGCAAAAGGTTACGAAGTTGGAAAGTCTTTATTGGAAATAGAATCCTTGGATACAGTTAATTCCATTTTGAATAAGGCAAGAGATTTGGGAGTTGAAATCTTGCTTCCTACAGATGTAGTAGTAGCACCTAATTTTGCCGATGAGTCTCCATCGGTAGTTTCAATTACAGATATTCCTGTTGATCAAATCGGTCTTGATATTGGGCCGGAGAGTGCGAAGAACTTTGCAGCTGCGATTGAATCTTCAGCGACAGTTTTCTGGAATGGCCCGATGGGTGTTTTTGAGTTTTCTAATTTTGCCGAAGGCACTCGAAGGATTGCTGAGGCATTAACAAATGTAAACGGACTCTCTGTTGTCGGAGGGGGAGACTCAGCAGCTGCAGTACGAAAACTTGGCTTTAAAGATAGCGACTTCGGTTACATATCTACCGGCGGAGGAGCCTCTCTCGAGTATCTTGAGGGTAAGGAATTGCCAGGTTTACTTGCCTTGCAGTAATCCAGAAAACTCTGACAATGACTGAAAGGGAAAAAGTGCGAAAACCTTTAATCGCAGGTAATTGGAAAATGAATCTAAATCACCTAGAAGCGATCGCAGTTACTCAGAAACTTGCATATTCTCTTGAAGAAAAAGATTTTGAAGCTGTTGAAGTAGCAATTTTTCCTCCCTTTACTGATCTTCGCTCAGTACAAACTCTTGTTGATGGAGATCGTTTGCGAATCTCTTATGGTGCTCAGGATATTTCTCCAGAAAAAGCGGGAGCCTTTACGGGGGATATTTCAGGATCCATGTTGAAGAAGCTTGATTGCAGCTATGTGATAGTCGGACATTCTGAAAGGCGTTCTGTCCACGGAGAGAGTGATGAAGTTTTGAATCGCAAACTTCGAGCCGTACTGGCAAATGAAATGATTCCAATATTTTGTATCGGCGAAGAACTTTCGATAAGAGAATCTGGTACTCACGTAAAGTATGTAATTGATCAACTTAAAGCAGGTTTAAAAGGATTGCATAAACCTGATTTGAAGAAACTGGTATTTGCTTACGAGCCCATATGGGCAATTGGTACAGGTAAAACTGCAACACCTGAGGATGCGCAAGAGGTATGTGGCCAGATTCGTAAAGCACTAGTTCAAATTGGGAGTGAAGAAATCTCCGAAAACGCTCGCATTCTTTATGGAGGTTCTGTTAAGTCTGCAAATATCGTTGACATCATGAGACAGCCTGATATAGACGGTGCCTTAGTTGGCGGAGCAAGCCTTGAGCCCGATGAATTTGCTCGAATCTGTAAATTCCATCGAGTCATATAAGGCGTCAAAAAGCGGTAGGCTTAGCCCCTTAGCTTTTTTCAAAAGGAGTGAAACTTGGCTTTAGCGCTATCGATAGCTTTAGTTATTACAAGCATCTTGATGATTCTCCTGGTCCTGCTTCACAAAGGCAAAGGCAGCGGCTTATCTGATCTATTTGGTGGGGGCTTATCTTCAACATATGGCGGCTCATCTGTAGTCGAGAAGAATTTGGATCGAATCACAATTGTTGTTGGAGGGCTCTGGTTCTCATCGGTAATTGCACTAGGTCTAGTTCTCAAATAACAATAATTAGTCTGTAAGGAGGAAAACCAAATGGCAGGTGGAAGCGCAATCCGTGGCTCTCGCGTTGGCGCAGGACCTATGGGTGAAGCCGAACGCGGCGAAGCCATTGCACGTTTCCGGATTTCTTACTGGTGTCTAAATGGACATGAAACAAAACCTTCATTTGCTGATGACGGAACTGTCGCAATTCCAGAAGAATGGGATTGCCCTCGCTGCGGTTTCCCGGCTGGTCGAGACAAAAATAATCCACCATCTCCAATGAAAAATGAGCCCTATAAGACTCATTTAGCTTACGTGAAAGAGCGACGCACAGAGGCAGAAGCGAAGAAGATTCTCGATGCAGCGCTTAAGAAATTGCAAGCAGAAGACGAAGATTAATTTAGCTTAACGCTCTTTTAATCTTTTCAAGACCCTGCACTTTATTTTTCAGATTTATTCGCAGTACCGGTAAGTCACGTGATGAAAGCGCAGCGTAATCACCTTTAGCTTGCGCCATCAATAACTCTTGAAAATCATAATTAACACCGGGAATAGCAACTTCTCTTTCGCAATCCGCTGTAATTTGAAGGAATGCTCCAATCAAGGGCCCACCTTTATGAAATTGTCCTGTTGAATGTAAGAATCTTGGACCCCAACCAAAAGTAACCGGTTTTCTAATTTTATTAGAAATAAGCGAGCGGAGCTCCACAAAATCTTTATCACTTTGTCGATTCAAATAGGCCATGATTGCAATATATGAACCATCAGTAATCCATTTTAGATATTCTTCAATTGATTCCTTGGACTCCGTAGCGTAGACAGTAAAGACTTCATCTTCATAAACAGGAATCTGCTCTTCTAGTTTTCCTGCTAGGCACTTATTTGTAAGCTCCTTGGCCTCAGCCACATTTGGCTGATTAAATGGATCAACTTTTAGTAAATAGCAGAGTAGCGCCGTTACCCACTCCCAAAAAATGAATTGCGCTCCTAAAGTTCCTACGACGAATCTATGGGCAGATTTCTGAAATCTTATGGTTTCGGATGAGACGTCTTTTAAGTCATGAAGAACGATTGGCAAGACTCCGCGTCCATCTTTCCCAGTGGATTCTGCTACTAACTGTTCAATCCAATCTGCAATTCCAACTATTTCTGAATCTCTATCGAAAAACTCTGGGAAGGAAAACTCTGGATCAGCAAGCGCGGCGGCGACCTCTATCGCAACTGAATCATTATTTATGAAAGTTTCTGATACGGATTCGGCATCATCAAGCATTAGCGAAACGTCAATTCCCAATAGTGCCGCAGGTACCAATCCAAATGCGCTGAGCGCACTAAACCTTCCCCCAACATTTGGGTTTGCCAAGACAAGTTGTGCGCCAATCTCTTTGGAAAAGGCCTCTAGTGGGCTGCCAGGATCTGTAATTACAACTAAATGGTCTTCTGGTGGCAAGCCCAGTTTAGTAAGGCGATCAACAAAGAGTTCCTTCTGTGATGCTGTCTCAATTGTGCCACCGGATTTTGATGCGATGATTATGCAGCTTTTCCCTAGATCTTTATCAAGAACTGCTGCTATTTGTTCCGGGTTTGTAGAATCGAGAACCGTTAGCTCTTTCTGGTAGTGAGCGGCAATTACTTCTGGGGCCAGTGAAGATCCACCCATCCCACAGAGAATGAAATTTTTGTGACCGATTGAGCGCGACCAAGCTGATAACGCATCAAGTTTTGGAAGCAGAGTTCTAGAAGATTCTGGAAGATCTATCCAGTCGAGTCGAATAGCAGCTTCTTTCGCAGCCTCAGCGCCCCAGATAGTTGAATCTTTTCTTGCCAACCTGCTAGAAATTAAATTTAAGGCGCTTTTGTTAATTAAAGACCCATCAAACCCAGATATTTCAAGCAAGTGCAGCTCTTTCAACAACGCCTATTAGTTCAATCCATGGCTTAATAAATTTGTCGATGCCTTCAACTTCAAGCTTCAGAGCAATTTCTTCAATATCAATTCCAATATCTTTGAGCTGATTCAAATGATCCTGTGAGTGTGAATATCGACCACTTATGGTGTCTCCACTAAACTTGTTGCTAGTCCGCACTGAATTTAAAGTATTTTCTGGCATTGTATTAACGGTTTGGTTGGCTATTAAATCCATTACGTACAAGGTTGGATCATATGTAGGATCTTTGACGCCGGTAGAAGCCCAAAGTGGTCTCTGCAAATTCCCGCCTTTGGCCGATATTTTCTGCCAGCGAGCGCTTTCTCTAATTTCGCAAAAATGTTTATAAGCCAGTCTGGCATTTGCCAATGCGGCCATACCTCGCAATCTTCCTTGATTGACCGAGTCAAGACGTGAATCTATTTCGGTGTCGACACGACTAACGAAGAAAGAGGCAACTGAATGAATTGTTGAAATTTCTAGACCTTTTTCCAGGCGTTCCTCTAGGCCAAGAAGATATGACTCCAGTACCTCTTGATAGCGTTTTACCGAGAAGATAATTGTGACATTAACGCTTATTCCGGCAGCGGTTAAAGTTCGGATTGCAGTTAGACCTTCAATAGTCGCTGGTACTTTTATCAAGACGTTTGGCATTGCAACTTTTTCCAAGAGGAAAATAGCTTGCTTTACTGTTTCATCTGCAAGGCGGGCGAATCTCGGATCTACTTCGATACTTACTCGACCGTCTACACCATTAGTATTTTCAAAAACCGGCAGGAATATTTCGCAGGCATTTCTGACATCTGATGTAGTAAGTTCAGTGATAATTTCCTCAGGATTCAATCCTTTGCGCGCAAGTGCTGCAATATCTTCTTGGTAGAGCGAAGAATTAGCGATTGCAGCAGAGAAGATTGCTGGATTGGTGGTTACTCCCACGACATGACTGGAATCGATTAAGTCCTTTAGATAAGTCGCCGTGCCATCTTTCTTGAGTCGTTCTCGGGATAGATCATCTAGCCAGATAGAAACTCCCGCCTTTGAAATTTCTTCAAGTGACAAGTTCGTTTCCGCCCTATTTAGCTTTTGATTTTTCTAGAGAACGCTTAGCGGAGGCAACTACATTTTCGACGGTAAATCCAAATTCGGTAAATAATTTTGTATGAGATGCAGAAGCGCCGAAATGATCGATAGAAACGATTTCGCCTTTTTCGCCCACATATTCGCGCCAGCCCATCTTGATACCAGCTTCAATGCTAACCCGAGCTTTGATATCCGGTGGCAGAACTTTCTCTTGATAATTTTGAGGTTGACGTGCAAACCACTCTAGAGAAATTGCGCTAACAACCTCTGCCTTGACGCCCGATTTAGCCAATTCTTCCGCTGCAGATAAAGCAAGAGAAACTTCTGAACCGGAGGCAATGAGAATTAAGTCAGGATTTGAAATTCCAAGAAGCGGATAGGCGCCTTTTGCCGCATTCTCTGCAGAGCTAACTATCTTTCGATCTAACACTGGGAGGTTCTGCCTGGAAAGTATTAGCGCGGCAGGTCTTCTATTTCGAATGATTTCTCGCCACGCAATTGAAACCTCATTTGCATCAGCGGGTCGGATTACATCAAGTCCTGGAATCGCGCGCAGAGAAGCTAGATGCTCAATCGGCTGGTGTGTTGGTCCGTCCTCGCCAAGACCAATTGAATCGTGCGTCCAAATAAAAGTTACTGGCAGCTGCATTAGTGCAGATAATCTGACCGCTCCGCGCATGTAATCACTAAATACTAAGAATGTGCCGGCGAAAGGTTTTAGTCCGCCATGAAGAGCCATTCCATTAATAATTGCTCCCATTGCATGTTCGCGAATTCCAAAGAAAATATTTCTGCCGGAAGGATTAGCACCTGGCATTTTCGAGCTAGCCGGAAGAAAAGCTCCGCCACCTTCAATGTTCGTGTTATTACTTTCGGCCAAGTCCGCGGATCCGCCGAGCATTTCTGGAAATTTTCCTGCTAATTTATTAATTACTTCACCAGAAGCTTTTCTGGTCGCTATCTCTTTCCCGCCTTCGAAATGAGGGAGCGCGGTTTCCCAATCCGCTGGAAGATCATTATTACGGAGACGTTCTAGGAGTGCGGCACCTTCTGGATTTGAAGCCTGCCATTTATTAAATTCTTTTTCCCAAGCATCGCGAGATGCTTGACTGCGATCAATGACTTTACGAACGTGATTTTCAATCTCTATTGGAAAATAGAAATCTTCAGCAGGTAGGCCCAATTCAATTTTCGTGGCGGCTACCTCATCGGAACCGAGAGCTGATCCGTGCGATTTTGCGGTATTTCTTGCTTTAGGTGCTGGCCATGCAATAACACTTTGCAGGCGAATTAAGGTTGGGCGATTAATTTCTTTGCCCGCATTTACCATCGCTTCTTCGAGTGCTTCTCGATCAACATCGCCATTCGTTTTTGCGGGAACTTCAATTACATTCCAGCCGTACGATTTGTAGCGAGCGCTTACATCTTCAGTGAATGCATGATGCGTATCACCGTCAATTGAAATTCGATTATCATCATAAATTACCTTTAAATTTCCAAGTGCTTGAGTTCCCGCAAGTGATGAAGCCTCAGCGCTTACACCCTCTTGAATATCGCCATCGCTACAAATTACCCAGATATTGTGCGCAAAAATACTTGAATGAAAATCATTATTAGGATCAAGAATTCCTTGTTTGTAGCGAGCAGCTATCGCCATTCCTACTGCGTTGGCAATTCCTTGCCCGAGAGGCCCAGTAGTTGTTTCAACTCCTTTTGTATGACCAAATTCGGGATGGCCAGGTGTAAGCGAGCCCCAAGTTCTAAATGCCTTCAAGTCATCAATGGTTAATCCATACCCACTAAATAGAAGTTGGATGTAAAGAGTAAGAGAGGAATGTCCGCACGAAAGAATAAATCTATCCCGACCAATCCATTCGGGATCTTTTGGATCATGTTTTAGAAATCTTTGGAATAAGGTGTAAGCGACTGGCGCCAGTGACATTGCAGTCCCTGGATGGCCATTTCCAACCCGCTGAACTGAGTCCATAGCCAAGGCTCTTGCAACTGCAACCGCTCTATCGTCAAGCGCAACCCAGTCAGGAAGTTTCGTTACTGTGTTCATGTTCGGGTAAGGACATTACCTTTAATGACAATGTTCCAGGCTGATAGCCACACGATAATCGCCCCAAATATGTGGAAACCTACGATTAACTCAGGAAGGCCAGTGAAGTATTGAATGTATCCAACGCCCCCCTGTGCCAATGCGATGAGTAAGAAGCTCTGAACAGCGCGCCCCATTTGCATCCTAGTTTCACCTGATTCGCCAAGCTTGATCGAGATCAGTAGGGCGGCGGTAATTCCAAGCAAAGCAATGACTAAGTCGGCATGTATCCAGGCCATCGTTCGCGAATCGAGGTTAAATCGTTCTGCGGCACTATCTCCTGCATGTGGTCCGCTACCTGTTACAACTGTGCCAGCTACTATGACCAGAATAGAAAGTAGCAGGTGTAAATATGCAATTCGTTTACTTAGCGGTTTTAGAAAATGTGTAGTTGGAGTCTTTCCATGAACGCGCTGGCGCAATGAAAGAGCGGCGGCAATTAGCGCTATAGATAGTAAAAAATGTGCCGCAACAGTTGCGGGATTTAGACCAGTAAGAACTGTGATACCGCCCAATACGCCTTGAGCAAGAATTCCTAAAATTTGAATTAGGCCGAGTCTTATCCACTTGATTTTTATGATTTTCGGTTCTTTACTCTTAATGATTGCCAACATCAAAGCGAGCGCATTTAAGAATAAAACGAAAGTTAAGAGTCGATTTCCAAATTCAATCCAAGCATGAAGTGGAGCCTCAGGTTGATCAGGTGTGGGGATGTAGGAGCCTGGGGTGCATTCTGGCCAAGTTGAGCATCCAAGACCGGAACCTGTCAGACGCACAGATGCGCCTGTGACAACAATTGCAGATTGGGTCACCACCATTAACGTTGAAATGAATTTGAGAAATCGCCCACTCGCAACTTGCACCACAGGTAGAGCCTACGAGGCTCAACTGGCAGTGGTCGACGATTTAAGCAACAATTGCGTTGTGAAAACAGCCACCCATCGTGGGGTCGATTTAAAGACCCGCGACTTAGTCGCGCGCACCATTCTGGAGTCCGGCCCATCTACAGCGGTAGCCCTTGCTAAACGTCTAAAACTTACGCCAGCTGGTATCCGACGTCATTTAGATTCATTAATCAGCGATGGAATTTTGGAGGAACGCGAGCCACATATTCGAAGCGCACGCTTACGCGGCCGTCCATCCAAAGTTTTCGTTTTAAGCGATCGCGGACGTGAGAATTTTGAACATTCTTATGACGACTTAGCAGTTGCAGCCCTTCGATATCTCGAAAGTCAAGGTGGCGAACATCTGATAAATGGATTTGCTCGATATCGCGCAGAAGAGATGCAGCGAAAGGCTGAAACAAAATTGGGCGAATCTGCGCGAACAAGTTTTGAAAGTAGGGCCACTTCGCTATCTAAATTCTTGAGCAAAGAAGGCTATGCAGCAAGCACTCACTCGCATGCAGCAGGAATTGAACTATGTCAGCATCATTGCCCAATCGCACACGTTGCTGCTGTGTATCCGCAATTATGTGAAGAGGAAACCAAAGCACTTTCCGCAGTGCTAGGAACACATGTTCAAAGATTGGCAACAATCGCACATGGCGATGGAGTCTGCACAACGTTCATACCAACAAAGTTAAAGAAAACAGCTAACGCGAAAAGAAAAGGGTGATCAAGCGATGAGTCAAACAACACATCCCGAGCTCGAAGGAATTGGCAAGTACCAATATGGCTGGGCAGATAAAGATCTTGCGGGAGCTCAGAGCAAGCGAGGCCTCAATGAGGAAGTTGTTAAAGACATCTCGGCGAAAAAAAGTGAACCACAGTGGATGCTTGATCTGCGCTTAAAAGGGCTATCGCTGTTCGATAAAAAGCCACTTCCTAATTGGGGATCTGATTTATCGACAATCGATTTTGACAATATTAAGTACTTCGTTCGCTCTACCGAAAAACAAGCCAAATCATGGGAAGAATTACCCGAAGATATCAAGAACACTTATGACAAGTTGGGAATTCCGGATGCAGAACGTCAAAGATTAGTTGCCGGCGTAGCCGCGCAATATGAATCAGAGGTTGTTTATCACTCAATTCGCGAAGATCTAGAGCAACAAGGTGTAATTTTCTTAGATACGGATACAGGTTTGCGGGAACATGAGGAACTATTTAAGGAATACTTCGGAACGGTTATTCCTGTCGGCGATAACAAGTTTGCAGCGCTAAATACTGCGGTCTGGTCCGGTGGATCTTTCATTTATGTACCTAAGGGAGTTCATGTTGAAATTCCATTGCAGGCGTATTTCCGAATCAACACAGAAAACATGGGTCAATTCGAAAGAACTTTGATTATTGCTGATGAAGGATCTTATGTTCATTACGTGGAAGGTTGCACAGCTCCAATTTATTCTTCAGATTCGTTGCACTCTGCGGTGGTAGAAATTATTGTTAAGAAGAACGCGCGAGTGAGATATACAACAATCCAAAACTGGTCTAATAACGTTTACAACTTAGTCACCAAACGAGCAACTTGCGCGGAAGGCGCAACTATGGAGTGGATTGATGGAAATATCGGCTCAAAGGTAACTATGAAATACCCAGCCGTCTTTATGATGGGACCTCATGCCAAAGGCGAAACACTCTCGATTGCTTTCGCTG